>JAROBA010000170.1 GCA_029432815.1 Pontiellaceae bacterium B1224
CGGCCCGCTCATTGGCGGCCCCGGTGTTGGGAGCAAAATCGAGATCCCCCCCATCGCCCCACGAGGCCAAGTTGGCCGCGGTTACCGACAGACCTCCTCCTAAACCGGCATTAACAGTCAGACCATCGTTGTCAAACGCGTCTCCGTAAACGACCGAGTCATCTGCGATTTTAATCGACACGGAATTGCTGGCGGCATAGCCCAGATCATCCGTCACCGTAAGCCAGACCGTGTAGGTGGCGGCTGTCGTGTATGTGTTGGTGGCCAGTACACCGCCGGCCGTATTGCCATCGCCGAAATCCCAGAAATAATGGGTAATGGTTCCTTCGGTCGTACTGCCGGATCCATCAAAGATAACTTCGAGCGGGGCATAGCCGGAGGTTTTGGAAGGAGCGATGACAGCCCCGGTTTGCTCCGACTGGAGCACGCTGAGGGTTTCACCGCTTACCGAGAAGACCTCGCCAAACAAATACGTGCTG
>JAROBA010000171.1 GCA_029432815.1 Pontiellaceae bacterium B1224
ATGATCGAACTGGCGTGGTCATGGCTGCGATTCCAGCCCGATAGTGCGCTGACCAACTGGTTTATGGAGCGCTACGCTAAAGGCGGGAAAAGATCGCGGCGGATCGGAATTGTTGCCGTTGCGCGAAAGCTGCTTGTAGCGCTTTGGAAATATGTTGAGTTCGGTGAAGTGCCCGAAGGGGCGATTGTCAGGTAACCTGAAAATATGGATATGGAACTTTGAAATAAAGACTGGTGAAGGACCGTGTCGGTCCTTGGATTAAACCCCGTTTTAATAGATTGGATTCTTCACCAAGTCGGTTGACTGAGCTTGAAAAAGCGTACGCAGCATTAGGTGGCCAGAGGCATGACCTCGCACGGATAGAAGGTTGTCCGTTCAGTCTTCTGAACGAACTTTCAAATCAACCGAGCAGTCTTTAGATCAGCAAAATGGAAAAGATTATAGGCCAACGCGATTGACAGTCCCCATAGAAGG
>JAROBA010000172.1 GCA_029432815.1 Pontiellaceae bacterium B1224
TTATCCATTTTTTTAACTTAATAACGTTATAGATGGAAATAAATTCCAGTCTATAGAACCTATAGATGGAAAGTTTCCATCTATGACACTGTTCGGTATTCAAAAAGTGAAGAATCCGAGGGTGCTAAAAAACACAGGTGCTTAAAAGAAAACCGAAGGTGCATGAAAAAACTCCGGTGCATAAAAAATTCAGAGTTGAGCACAGGATGAATCCAAATAAAGAAAATGAAATTTTCCACAGATTGGAACCAATCCCACAAAACAGAGTAATGCACAGAATCACCCAAATTCACGGGTGCTGAAAAACCCATTTCCGTAGAATCGAAAAACAAAAACCGAACCAGTGGTTGGAGGCTATCGGGACGACGTGGAATTAATCCGGTCAACGTTTGATTCCCCTCAGCCTCACCCATAACGTTGAACTAAGCCGCTACGCGTCAGGCTCTCGCCAAAGCATTCATTTAGGGTAA
>JAROBA010000173.1 GCA_029432815.1 Pontiellaceae bacterium B1224
CTGATGCCGGGCACGGTGCTGCGGCAGCCTTTACATACCGCAAGGCCGTATCTCAATCATCATGTCGTGCTGATCATCTTCAGCAGCGGGCCAGGGCCTTCCACCATTGTTCAAACCACTCCAGGTGCCTGCACCCTCCGCCGGTCAGCTCAATGATGGCCGTTCGCGCCCTTGCTCTGATTTGTCCCGGCAAAGCAAACAGGTGCCGACGCAGGGTGCTGATTCGCATACGCGCAGAAACGCGCTTACGTTTTTTACGCAGTTTGCGGCGTTCCTGAACGCCGGCGATCTGATCGACGCCACGCGCCAGATTGAAGGCAAGCGACACCAGGGCGTAATAGCCGCGATTCCTCACCAGTTCACGGCTCGGCGGGTTATGCCCGAACAGGTCGGTGAGAAGATCTTTGAACTGATCCTCCATTCCCATCTTCTGTGAATAGAGTTTCCA
>JAROBA010000174.1 GCA_029432815.1 Pontiellaceae bacterium B1224
TGTCCAGCCACCGCACTCCAAAAACTTACGGCCTATCTCGCATCCATTTTATCGAGAGCCATTTTGGCGGCTCCCGCAATCTGCCGATTGTCTGCCAGCAGATACGACTCCAGCAATTCGCGGTCGTCGGAAGTGCCGACTTCCCCAAGCGTCACAATTGCAGCGGAGCGCAACAGCACCGTCTCCCCGGTCTGCGCCAAGGAACGAGCAGTTTCCGCCACTTCGACATTCGATACTCCCTGCTCGTTATTCGACATTCCAGCCGACAGGCGCAACGCCGTCATCCTCGAGGCCGACGAAGCCGCCTCATCGGCTGCGATTTCCGAAGCCTTGTTCACAATGACCTCACGATCAAACTCATCGTGAGTACGGGAAAGCAGTTCGAGCCCAATCAACGAGGTCCCCGCTATCGTACTATCCCGCTCTTCCAATGCCTGGAACAT
>JAROBA010000175.1 GCA_029432815.1 Pontiellaceae bacterium B1224
AACAGTGTCATAGATGGAAACTTTCCATCTATAGGTTCTATAGACTGGAATTTATTTCCATCTATAACGTTATTAAGTTAAAAAAATGGATAACCAGCGTATGCATTTTCCATATATTTCTCGCACCCTGGTCACTTTCCATCTATGACCGCATTAAACATCAAAACTAGACTATTTTCCACAGATGACGTTATTATGATCAAAACATGTAAAATCCACGGCCCTCTTTCTCGCCCCTGTCCCACCGCGTGGGCCCTTTCCTTCTATGACTGTATTACGTGGTAAAAACTGGAAAAATCGATCGCCATTCCCGCAACAATAATCTAAAAGTAACTCTGATCCAGAGATATACATAGTAATGGAGGTTTTATGGAAGACAAGAAGAAGTTTAGTCCAAACAAGGATCATAAGCTGATGGATCAAGTGCGGGAAACCCTGC
>JAROBA010000176.1 GCA_029432815.1 Pontiellaceae bacterium B1224
GTCTGCGCCAGCGACCGTGCAGTTTCCACCACTTCGACATTCGATACTCCCTGTTCGTTATTCGACATTCCAGCCGACAGGCGCAAGGCCGTCATCCTCGAGGCCGACGAAGCCATTTCATCCGAGGCAATCTCCGTTGCTCTTGAAACAATTAAGTCCCGATCAAACTCATCGTGAGTACGGGAAAGCAGCTCCAACCCGATCAATGACGTCCCCGCAATCGTACTATCCCGTTCATCCAATGCCTGGAACATCGCATCGTGAATTGCAGTTAGTTCTTTCGTAGAAGCGACGCCCCCGTCGCTTTCCCCAGTCGCTGAGGCCATCGACCCGCCAGTTGCATCCTTCGTAATTCCCTGTTCATTATTCGATATTCGAGATTCTGCATCAATTCGCTCCCACGCAGTGGGACAGAATTGTATGCAGTA
>JAROBA010000177.1 GCA_029432815.1 Pontiellaceae bacterium B1224
GATACCTATGACGATTATTGGGAATGGAGGAAAGCCCGTCAGGCTCAAGCATTGAAGGTCGCCGCATAAAGTATCCATAGATCTCAACTGCACCCCCCGAAAAAGGCCGCCACCCGAGTTTTCTAGACGAACGATTATCTAAGCAGTAGATTTGTCAGCTTTAAACTATCAAATCATGAATCCATCCCCTGTCATCCGAATAGCGGTCCTCATCATTGGTGTATTCTTTTGCGCAACGGCGATCATATTCATCAAGGCGAGTGCAGTTCATCCGGTTCTGTTGTCCGCTCTTCGCCTCTTCATCGCCATGGCGCTGCTCCTGCCCCTCTTTATCCGTGATTGGAAGAAAGAACCGATCCCATTGATACAATGCCTGCGCTTTTCGCTGATCCCGGGGCTACTGCTCGGCATTCATTTTATGACGT
>JAROBA010000178.1 GCA_029432815.1 Pontiellaceae bacterium B1224
GTGAGATCATCGGGAGCAATTTCGTACGACAGCGTATTGATCTCCGCCAGCAGCGTGGAATAGTTGTGCTCCTTCCCATCCTCACCAATCAGCGCCTTCACCGCATCTGATAATTGTGGGGCAGGCATGCCTGCCTGCCCTTTCGTATCGCCGCCATCTTGGCGGCCCTGCTCCGTACCGCCGCCGTCTCGGCGGCTCTCATCCGAGCGAGGCAGGCCGAGATTGCTCGACTCGCTCTCCATCACCTGCGGTACATTTGACAAATCGGTGGCCTGCCCTGCTTCCTCTTGTTTAACTTTTTTAAGGCCAATAAATAAAACAGCTCCGAGAGCCAGCACTCCGATACCTATCCAAATAATTTTCTTCATTTTAAACCTCCTGCAAAAACAGCCGCGTTGCGCGGCTGTTTCAAACTATTC
>JAROBA010000179.1 GCA_029432815.1 Pontiellaceae bacterium B1224
TTTTTACCCCCGTGAATATGTTTCATGTAAAGCGCATGTCCGAGGGCAAACTCAATACCGGCATCCTCGCAGGCATCGGCCAGCCAGTACCAGTTGAAGCAGCATTCACAGACCACCGTCAGGTCATGGATATACGGCTCCACCAGCTTCAGGAAAAAAGCGAAATCATTGCCCTTGATGTTCTTGTGAACCAGGATATTGCCCTCCCGGTCCATCACACAGATATACATCTGCCGGGCATGCAGATCGATTCCGCAGTTGTATTTCGTAGTGCTTTTGTAATACTTCATAACTGTCTCCTTGCTTATGGTTAATGAGACATCTCCTTCCGGATCGGTCGGGAAAACTTCACCGGAAGGAGACCTCTTTTGTATTTTACAGAAACATCGCTCCCCAATAAAGGGGTTAGAGGGGA
>JAROBA010000017.1 GCA_029432815.1 Pontiellaceae bacterium B1224
TCTAAAACTTATCGCTTTGAACTATAAGGCAACGAATGAATGGAAAGCAGCGAATCCAGATAGGGGGACTCATTTGTGTTTTCCATTCATTCGCTACAATTTGACCTGCATTCATACCGGAATGTATTAGTCGGTGGTATAAATCGAACAAGCACATCTCTCCTGCTTCCCTTGCGCTCTGAAAACATGCGGGGCGCACGTTGCTATTTTCACCATGCGACAAACCCTGTTTTCACGGGTCGCTCTCGCCTATTCATGTTCATCAACAGTTTTGTCAGGTCCGCTTTAAGGATAAACAGTTTGCCCATGGAGAGAGCTGTTTCTGTTTACCGCAGATGTATCAAGCCGAACCTGCGCTTTGCGCCGGTTTCAGGCCAAAAGACACCTCCACCGCCCGTTGTATCGAAAAAATTAACATGGTAACCCTGTTTTCTCTTGTCTTATTAACCCAGAAGATTAGATTTATAAAAATTCGAACTAGATTCTGAATTCTGACGTTAGCATCAGAGCCTGTTTCGAATCATAAACACGAAAAGGAGAAATAAATGAAAAAAAGTATTATTATAGGGGCTACCGCAGTAGCCGCTGGGTTGGCGCAAGCAGCAACCATAAACTGGGGAACATCCGTTCAGATGTATAATGCAGCTGATGAAACAGGGTTTGTAAATACATCGGGTGATTTTATCCTCGGTATCAACCCAACAACTACCGCAGATGGAGCTGTTACCCTCAACGGTGTTACATTTGACAACACGGATGTTGGAGAAATCACGAATGGAGTTTCCGGCACTTCCGGCATCACACTTTCAGCCCTCAGAACAGCGGGTGGTAATTTAGGGCAATATGGAAGTTATGGATCAGGTTCGTTCACGGACGCCGATGCCCAAACACTAGTCAGCAGCGGCATATACCAAGCGTCTACCTGGACTCTTTCCGGTCTGACCAGTGGGCAGGAATATCTGTTGCAGATCATGTCCAACGACGCTCGTAGTAATAAATCCTCAGAATTCCAGAGCGGTCCTGATACGAACGGAGTCGGCGCCATAATCATGACCTACAGAGACCTTCCAAGTGCAGAGCTGACCGGGGGCTATGTTACCTCAACCTTCATTGCGGACAGCGAAACTCAGGTATTTTCCATTTACGGCACACGTGACAGCTGGAACGGCCTGGTCGAGAGTACCGCACAAGTTAACGGACTTCAGCTGCGTGCGATTCCGGAACCGGCTACCCTAGGCTTGGTTGCAGTCTTCGGAGGAGGCATGTTCTTCATGCGTCGCCGTTTCAAGCGTTAGTCTGAATCATAAATTCATGACAATCACCGCGATTTCCCAACAGGAGATCGCGGTTTTTTTATACTGCACGGGACTGCACTCCCTTCCAGCAACGGCGCAGAGTACCGTTCGTAGCGCTGGCATCTTACCTGCCGCCACAAGGGGAAATCATCCGACCCTTCTCGCCCTATTCCACCGTAAGCGTTGCGAAGGCGGCACGGTCGTCGAAAGCACCAAAGCCGATTTTACCGATCGGATAAGTTGCATCGTTCGCGGTCATCAACGGAGTTTCTAAATCGTCTACAAAGACGCTGATCGCTCCGTTTTCCAGTTGTTGAATCCGAATGGGTGTCCACCCCCTGGAAAGGCGGGCTTCAGGATCTGTTTCCCGATTGATTCGCACCCGACTATCGCCATCGACCCGCATAATCACATTATGAACTTTATTATCGGAGTTAGACGAAATATGAGCGTAGTAAAAGTGCGTATCGTCCTGATAGCCGAAGATCAGGCAGATATCGCGATTAATTACCGAGTCCGGCTCCAGCGTTGCGGCCTCGACGGTGAACTGACCGACAGCTGCGCTCTTGAACAACGCAAACTCTGCAGGACGACGCACGGGCGGGCGTTGTTCACCGGCGGTGTGAAGGATCAGGCAGGACCGCCTTTCCACCTCACCGGTTTTCCAAAGGTTGGAATTCAACAGGACAAGTTGATCCTGCGCATCTGCCAGCTCAAGCGGGGCGGCAACCGCGCCGCCGAGCATCAGCAGGCTTCCAATGATTGGAAGTGTTGCTCTATGCCAGCATGCCATCGGTGTACCCCGGAAGATCCCATGGTTGCGGCAGGCCGCTCGGAATGCTCATGGCAACCATTTTTGAAAAATCGCTGCGCTGTTTTTTATCCAAGGGCTGGAAGTTGGTAGCCAGCTTCGCATTGGCGTCCACGTGCGCCACCTCACCGGTTCCGATAATCGTCGTGCAAACCCCCGGCAAACTCATTGCATAGCGCATCAGTTCGGTGGGATTCTGATCGGAATTACGCACGTGCCGCACGGATTTCATGGCAATCACGCCCATATTCCGTTCAACGGCCATAGGCAGCAATTCATCTTCATAGCGCCCGTCGGACGGTCGGTTTGCCGGGAATGTGGTGAGCAATGCGTCTGGCTCAAAGGCCGTGATGCATTCCATCAGAATATCCGGCCCACTGTGTCCAGTCACCCCGAAATAGTTGATCATCCCCTGCTCTTTGGCCTTAACAACGGCTTTAAAAGCGCCTTCTCGAGCTTTGGGGGATGTGTCGCCCTTATTGGGCTGCCAGTTGTGCATGAGGAATAAATCAAGGTGATCCGTCTGCAGTCGTTTAAGACTCCCTTCCAGCTCTTTCATCAAAGCGTCGTAGGTCTTCTCGCTGCTTTTGGAAACCATGAATACCTCGCCTCGGCGCTCTTTCAGTACCGGGCCGATCAGCACTTCACTATCGCCATAGCTGTAGGCGGTATCCCAATAGTTGATCCCTAAATCGAGCGCCCGGTTCAGGATCTGCGCCGCTCCCTCCGGATTGCCCTCCATTGGTTTGGTAAAAGCACTGCCCAGACCCAGTCCGTAAATTGAAACCTCTGCACCGGTTTTTCCCAGAATGCGCCGATCAACCTGCTTTTCCTGCGGTTTCACCTCGGCAGTTGCTGTGCCAGCCAGTCCGGCCAGCCCGCCACCAACCGTTGTTGCAACAAATCCTCGTCTTGATCCTTTCATCTGCATACCTCCGTTTGAATGCAGAAATCATACTGTTTAGATCAGATCTCAACAACTTTTAAGGGCCAAAAAAAGGCCGACCCTTTCGGACCGGCCTGTCTTAACGCATGAAAGGCGGAACTAGCGGCATTTAGCGCGAGCAAAGCCATTCTCAGCTTTTTCCATACGCGTTACCAGCTCTTCATAACTTCCCGCACAAAGCAGCGTTGCTTTACTGGGCAGGATAATTTCCGCGCGATCCGGGAACAACGCAGAACTGCGGATGCGGGCACCGGTCATTTCGATCAGACGGCGATTTTCGCACGTTAGCGAGATTCCGGTGGCTTCAGTATAATCTTTTCGTCTAACCGCAAATACTTCTAGAAACATAATTGTCTCCTTCTTGTTGTTTCATCCGATTTCCCGCGAAATTTTTTATTCCGTACTCGGACCATCGGTTAAAAGACCGGTCTTATATAGCCGCTTTTCATCGATGTCCACCCCCAAAACAATATTCTTTTCAAGGGTTGTAAATGCCAGGTGCGCCAATTCATTCTATTTGGTGAAGTCTTGACGCAACGAATACGTTTCCCTAATTTCCCCGCTTCATAAGCCCTCTTGTGAAAGCGGGCTTTTTTAATGGTTATCCGAAAAAAGGCGGACAAGTGCGGATCTTCCGATAACCGATAATTACTAGCAGGAGTGTTAAAAACATGTCGAAGACAGTACTTATCGGGTCGCAGTGGGGCGACGAAGGCAAAGGCAAAATCATTGACGTTCTAACCGCAAATGCGGACTGGGTGGTACGTTATCAGGGCGGCAACAACGCCGGGCACACCGTCGAGATCGGCGACCAGAAATATGTACTCCACCTCACGCCCTCCGGCATTCTGCGCGAATCGTGCAAATGCGTCATCGGTAACGGTCTCGTTGTGGACCTGATCGGCCTGATGAACGAGCTGACCGAGCTGGTCGAACGCGGCATTAAACTGAAAGACCGCCTCTTTATTTCCGACCGCGCCCACATTGTTCTGCATTACCACAAAGCCCTCGACGGCGCAAAAGAAGGTAATCTGGAAGCAGGCAAAAAAATCGGCACCACCAAACGCGGCATCGGCCCGGCCTATATGGATAAAGCCGACCGTATCGGCCTGCGCATGGGCGATATTCTCGAAGCAGACTTCCTTGATCGCGTCCGCGAGCTGACCATCACCAAAAACGCAATCATCGAATCGATCGGCGGCGAAGCCCTCGACGTGGATCTGGTGGTTTCCGAAATTTCGGAAGCGGCGGACTATCTCAAACCGTTCATCTGCGACACCATTCCAATTCTTCACAAAGCCGTTCAGGATGACGACGAAATCCTGTTCGAAGGTGCACAGGGCGTTATGCTCGACGTCGATTTCGGAACCTACCCCTTCGTGACCTCTTCCAGCACAGGCGCCGGCGGCGCACCGGCCGGCTCCGGCATTCCTCCGGGAGCCATCGACCGTTGTGTCGGCATTGTGAAAGCCTATACGACCCGCGTAGGCGAAGGCCCCTTCCCAACCGAGCTGTTCGACGATATGGGCGCACACATTGCCAAGGTCGGTAACGAATTCGGTGCCACCACCGGACGGCCGCGCCGTTGCGGTTGGTTCGATGCCGTGATTGCCAAATATTCCGCCATGGTTGGCGGCATCAACGAATGGGCCCTGATGAAACTCGACGTACTTGATGATGTTGAAATCATCAAAGTCTGCGTGGCCTACGAATGCGATGGCGAGCGCATCGACAACGTGCCGGCGTCCATCAGCAAGCTCGGACGCTGCAAGCCGATCTTTGAAGATTTCAAAGGATGGAACACCTCGACCACAGAATGCACCTCGTGGGAGGAACTTCCGGAACAGGCGCAAAAGTATGTTGAATACATCGAAGAAATCACCGGTGTGAAGGTGAGCATTCTCTCGGTAGGCCCGAAGCGCGCCAGCACTATGCTGTTGGATCGTTGATCCGGTTTTAGGTTTTAAGTGGTTAAGTTTTAAGAACTGGACCCACTTAAAACCTAATATCTTAACACTTAAAAACTCATCCTATGGATACCAACTTCCAAGGTCTGGAAAAAATCCCAAAGCACGTTGCCCTCATCATGGATGGCAACGGGCGGTGGGCGCAGGAGCGCGGATTATCGCGGATTGAAGGACATAAGGAAGGGGCGCAGTCAGTTCGCGCCGTACTGCGCGCGGCCGCTCAGGCCGGCGTGGAATATATTACCGTCTACGCCTTCAGCACCGAAAACTGGAAACGCCCCCCGGCCGAAATCGACGGGCTTATGAAACTGCTCGTTCATTCGCTGAATGAATATGAGCAGGAGCTGCACGACAATCATATCCGCCTGCTGGTGATGGGCCAGTTTGAGCGCCTGCCTCTGCCCGTGCGGATACGCCTGCAGAAAACCATCGATGCCACAGCGCATTACACCGACCATACGTTTATTATTGCACTGAGTTATGGATCCCGCACCGAGATTGCCGATGCGGCGAAGGCGATTGCTGAAAAAGTGAAGTCGGGTGAAATGAAGCTTAAAGAGGTGAATGAACAGGCCATTTCCAACCACCTCTATCTGCCGGAGATACCCGACCCCGAGCTGATGATCCGCACCAGCGGCGAACTCCGCTTGAGCAATTTTCTGCTGTGGCAGCTCTCCTACGCCGAGTTTTACATCACCGAAGATTACTGGCCCGACTTTCGCGAAGAACAGTTTTTCCATGCATTGGAAGCTTTCAACGGGCGGGATCGTAGGTATGGTGGTGTAAATAAAAAATAGCGAAGCTCTTTATATGGATAAAAAACGCATTCTAATAGCACTCTGCATCGCGGCGATCCTAATTCCCGCGTTCAGTCTGGTACCCAGCCGCTGGCCCGTCGGCCTAGTCGGTATGCTTTTGTTCGCGGGTGTCGGCACCTGGGAATTCTACGGACTGCTGAATGCCGGAGGAATCAAGACCTCCACCAAATGGGGTATTGGTAGCGGGTTAATATTTGTTACAGCCACCTGGTTTAATGCACTGGATCAACATCTGACCTACGACGGCTTCGGGGTATCCAATAATGCCCTCTGGTGTGTGCTGCTGATCGTCATCCTCTCCAACTTTTTCCGTATCCTCGCCTATCCCGATCTGCGCAAAGGATTGGAAAGCTGCATGGGAACCATTCTTGGACTGGTCTATGTCCCCCTGCTCTGGAGCTTTGTGGTTCGCCTGTTCCTGCTGGGCGATCTATCCAAACCGGGCTGGGCCGCGTTCTACGTGATTCTCTGCATGAAAATGGCCGACTCCGGCGGCTATTTCTTCGGCACGCGCTTCGGCAAAAATAAACTCGCACCAACCATCTCTCCCAAGAAAAGCTGGGAAGGGCTCGTGGGCGGCATCGTTTTCTGTGTGATTGTAAATATCGCGTGGTGGATTGTGTCCAAAGGCCACATCAACAGCGCCGTTCCCTTCTCCCTTTTCCATGCGATCATTCTCGGCTTCCTCTTTCCAATCATTGGAACCGTCGGCGATCTGGTGGAATCCATGTTTAAACGCGCGGTGGACGTGAAAGATTCCAACACCATGGTTTATGGACTCGGCGGCATTCTGGATATGGTGGACAGTATTCTTTTCGCCGCCCCCATGCTTTTTATCTATATCGAACTTTTCCTCAAATAACACTTCAAGGACCTCCCTATGTTAGAAATTCTCTTCATCATCGTCATGATGATTTTCCTGTTCGGCATCACCATTTTTGTTCACGAGTGGGGACACTTCTATGTCGCCAAACGCTGTGGCCTCGTCATTGAAGCCTTCTCCATCGGCATGGGTCCGGCCCTCTGGAAAAAAGAGATCGACGGCATCGTCTATAAAATCGGTGCCTTCCCCATCGGCGGCTATGTCTCACTCCCGCAGCTCGACCCCGCCGGCATGGAAAAAATCCAGGGCGATAACGACGAAGCCGATCGCGACACCCTGCCCGAAGTTACCCCCGCAAAAAAGATCGCCGTCGCCGTCGCCGGTCCACTGTGTAACATTATTTTTGCGCTGTTCCTGGCATTCATCGTTACCCTGGCTCCGCAACAGGAATTTGCATCCGACACCGGCGTTTTCATCGCCGGTGTTGAGTCCGACAGCCCCGCCGCTCAGGCCGGCCTGCAAGCCGGAGATGAAATTCAGAAAGTAAACGGAAATAAAGTAAGCAGCTGGTACGACACCCGCGTTGAATGCCTGCTTGGCGGAGGCGAAGCTCAGCGGGTTGATCTCACCGTCTTCAATCCAACAGAAGGCGAACGCACCGTCCAGGTCGATGTAAACCATCCCGACAAATCAGCCATCCTGATGGATGGTGTTTATGAGGCCGCTCCGTGCCAGATCCTTCAGGTCGTCCCCGACAGCCCCGCCGAACAGGCAGGACTCTTGGCAGACGATGTTCTAATCAGCATCAACGAAACCATGATTCAGGGGACGGAACACTTCATTGAAATAGTACAAGGCAGTAAGGGTGAAGAAATCCAGCTGCTGGTAAAACGTGGCGATGAAAACTTAGTGGTTCCCGTAATCCCCGAATACAGCGAGGAGAACGATCAGGTCATGATCGGCATTCAGTTCGGCGGCGCCCTTTCCCTGCCCTGGACGCTGAAAGGCAATCCATTCGAGCAGATCTACAGCGACGGCTCTTCGATCTTCCGCTTGCTGAAAGCGCTGGTAACGCCCAGCGAATCCAAACAGGCCGCCAGCGGACTCGGTGGACCGGTGGCTATTTTCACGATGATCTTTATTTCGCTTCAGATGAGTATGATCACCGCCATCGGCCTGATCCGCTTTATCAATATCAACCTTGCTGTGCTCAACCTGCTTCCCTTGCCGGTGCTCGACGGCGGGCATATCTGTTTTGCGCTGTGGGAAATGATTACCAAACGCAAAGTACACCCCAAAGTGGTGGCCACGCTGGTGAACGTATTTGCAATCCTCCTGCTCACAGCCATGGCATTTCTCTCGTGGCGCGATGTGGACCGCAACTGGAACGTCAGTCGCTTCTTCAAAAAAGCGCCGTTCGAAGAGGTCGAAACCGTCATCGAAACCGAACAGGCCGAACCGCAAAGCGCCGAATAAAACTTCTCTCCCGATCTGGAGGGGCGCGGACCTCCGTGCCTTACACACGCAAGTCCATCGTTTCCCACGCTCCGCGCGGTGAAACGATCGCTACACCTTTCCAACCATTGGAAAACTGTGACGGAATAGCATCCGCGGTGGATTCGATCATAGGCTGACATCCAAGTTACTGACACTAAAAAAAATGGCTAACCAGAGATCCAACAGTCAATCAGATAAAGAGCTTGAGCTTCTCAATTCTCTAGCTGTTCAAATATGGGAAAATATCTTCGGCATGCCATTCTTCAAAGCTTATGTCACAAGCAACAGTTATTTATCGTCATGGGAAGATTGCCACCCGGACGGCCGAGAAGGTTTAATCGAGAGTATAAACGATACTTACGATGTAGATATTTCAGACTACTACGATGAGCCAATTCCAGATGTACTTTTAGTCATTGCGAAAGAAATCACTACGGAAAAATGCCCCCATTGTGAAGGCTTCGAAATTGAGCTGCAACGTCCGGGATGCTCCACCATGCTCTTTTTCCCCGTTTTACTGTTTATGTACCTTCGAACAAAGAAGGGGATACTCTATCGATGTCATAACTGCGGAAAGCGATTTCGACTTCAACTCAGCCAACCTCATCAATAGAATTTCTTCAACCGTCCGGGTCGCCCTTTAGAGCGACCCTCCCAAGAGTTTTACGACTGGCGGATTTCTTCTGAGATGCGCATGGAGCAGTAGCGCTCGCCGCACATGGAACAATAGTGCTGATCGACTTGATCGCGCTCTTCGGGCGGCAGGGAGTCGAGGCGGTATTGCTTGGCCAGCAGCGGGTTGAAGGCGAGGTTAAATTGATCCACCCAGCGGAATTCACCACGGGCTTTGCGCATGGCAATGTCGCGATCCATCGCGCCGGGGATTCCTTTGGCCAAGTCGGCCGAATGGGCGGCGATTTTATGAACGATCACCCCTTCCTTTACATCCTCGCGATTCGGCAATCCGAGATGTTCCTTCGGCGTGACGTAGCACAACATGGACGTTCCGAACCAACCAATCACGGCACCGCCGATGGCGGAGGTGATGTGGTCGTAGCCAACCCCGCAATCCGTAACCAGCGGGCCGAGGGTGTAGAACGGCGCTTCGAAGCATTCCTGAAGCTGTATATCCATATTCTCTTTAATCTTGTCGAGCGGCACATGGCCCGGCCCTTCGATCATGACCTGACAGCCGTATTCCCAGGCGATCTTCGTCAGCTCGCCGAGGGTTTTGAGCTCGGAAAGCTGCGCTTCGTCGTTGGCGTCTTCAATACAGCCGGGGCGCATGCCGTCGCCGAGTGAGAAGGTGATATCGTAGGCGCGCATGATTTCGCAGATTTCACGAAAGTGGGTGTAGAGAAAGTTTTCCTGATCGTTATCAATCATCCACTTCGCCAGCACGGAACCGCCACGGCTGACGATCCCGAGTTTGCGCTCTTTCGCGAGCGGGATGTCTTTACGGAGCACGCCGGCGTGGATCGTAAAATAGTCGATCCCCTGCTCCGCCTGCTCGATGAGCGTATCGCGGTAGAGCTCCCAGCTGAGACCATCGGCATCGTCGTCGATTTTCTTGAGCGCCTGATACAGCGGAACGGTGCCGATCGGGGTCGGCGAGTTGCGGACAATCCATTCGCGGGTGTCGTGAATGTCGGCGCCGGTGGAAAGGTCCATCACGGTGTCAGCACCCCACAGGGTGGCCCACTGCATTTTTTCGACTTCTTCCTCAATGGAGGAGCCGAGGGCCGAGTTGCCAATATTGGCATTTATTTTGGTGCGGAACTTTCGGCCGATAATCATTGGTTCGGCTTCGGGATGGTTGATATTAAGTGGAATGACAGCGCGGCCGGCGGCGACTTCAGAGCGCACGAATTCCGGTTCAACCATTTCACGGATGGCGATAAATTCCATTTCAGGAGTAACGATTCCGTTTTGAGCGTAGGTCATCTGCGTGACGGACAGGCCGTTCTTGGCGCGTAACGGCTGACGTTCCAATCCCTGGAATGCTTTTTCTGAGTTGGAGAGAATATCCACGCCGGAAGCATGCTCTTCCACATCGCCGCGATCGGCAATCCAAGCAGAACGGATGGCGGGCAGGCCCTGCTTCAGGTCAGGTTCGTAGGAGGGATCAGTGTAGGCTCCGCTGACGTCGTAGACGTTCAGATCTTCGTTATCGCCGTGCAGCTTTATTTTGCGAAAGGGAACGCGAATGTCCTCGCGAGAGCCTTGAACGTATGTCTTTTCAGACCTTGGAAAATATTTACCGTAACCACTCATGTTTTTCACCTGTGTTAGAGCCACAGATGAACACGGAGAAACTCGGACTCTTTCCTTCCGTGTTTTCCTGTGTTATTCCGTGGCTAATTGCCAATGCCCAGGGAGCTGGAAAGGAAGGAGCAATCGCTTCCCTTCACGGCATAACCCGCGCAGGTTCCAAGGGTTGGAATCTCAGTCGGCCGAAGCAAACTCCCCTAGCGAACAAAAGAGGAACGCTACTCGTTTGCGTAGGGGTTGCAATGCGAAACCGGAAAAATACCCAATATAGACTGAGTCTAAAATTGAGGATTGCGCCAAGAAACTGAGCATCGCCTGTACTCAGTCGCGTAGCGACGTGGGTCCGGCGATCAGAAGCCGGGCCCACGGGCGTCCCGCCCTGAGTCCAGGCTTTATTTACAGCAGAAGCCCGCTAGCGAATGGCGCGTTTAATCAGGGTAAAGTAGCCGAGGACCCCGTTGGCGATGCCGCGGGCTACGCTTTCGCGATAGCTGGCGCTATTCAGCAGGGACTCTTCATCCGGATTAGTCAGGAACCCGCATTCCACCAGCGCGGACGGACACGGGGCTTTTTTTATGACGGAAAAGCGCGCGCGCCGCAGTCCGCGGTCTTCGCGTTTCGACATATTCACCAGATTGCTCTGAAGCGAGAAGCCCAGAATGGCATTGGCGGCATCATAGGCATTGTTGCGCTGCGCTTCTTTATCGCCCCCCTGCCCGTAAAAATTCGAGGAATCATAGCCGGCCGCCGAGGTAATGAAGGTTTCCACTCCATGAGCCTGAGGGCTGCCGGCTCCGTCGGCATGAATACTGATGAACACATCAGCACCGACTTTAGCGGCATAGGCGGTACGCGCATCCAGCCCTGGCAATGTATCGCCGGTGCGTGTCATCCGAACCTTGATATTTTTGGCTTCCAGCAGCTTGCGGACGCGATAGGAAATATCCAGCACCACCTCTTTTTCACGAATATTGCTTTTGCTTCCGCTGGCGCCCGGATCGCTCCCTCCATGCCCGGGATCAATCACCACCAGTCGCGGGAGGCGTTTCGGAGCATAGGCATAGGAACGCAGAATCGGGTCAATTGCCTTTTTGAAATCCACTTCACGAATCGTCCATTCGTTGCCATACTTGCGGCAGGGCTCGTGAAGCCAGATCATGACGCCGTTAATCCATGCGCGTCGGCTATTGGTTTCCACTTCGAGTTTATTGTATTTGTTTTCTAAAACGATCTTCTTGCCGAAGGCCGACATTTTCATGGAATAGAGCCGTGAAATATAGGAGAGCCCCACCGTACCGGTCGGAGTTTTGGCATCGACGGTCCGAGTGCTTGCGCACCCCGAAAATAACACAATTTGATAGAAAAACAGCTTTCTGGTAATTGAATGCATAAAAGCCAAGATACTAAAAATAAATTAGGTTTGGAAAGAGCGGAATCAATCAGGTTTAATCTGTTGCATGAGAAACAAGGTCATTAATGAGCAGTTGATGTCCGGCCTGCGCAAAGGAATTGTCGGGATCGGGCTGGTCCTGCTTTTTGGAACCATCGGCTACAAATACATTGAAAACTGGGGCTGGCTCGATGCGTTCTATATGACCGTCATTACTGTTTCAACAGTCGGAATCACCGAAGTGCACCCCCTTTCCGATGCCGGTCGGCTGTTTACCGTTTTTCTAATTATCGGCGGGGTCGGCGTCATGGCCTACAGCCTGACCCGTCTGGCTGAATTTATGTTTCAACGCAGCATCACCAATGTTCTGGGGAGAAGAGCCATGGAAAAGAAACTGTCCCGCATGAAGAAACACGTCATCATCTGCGGCTATGGCCGAACCGGCAGCCGCGTGGTGGAAGAACTACAGGGGGCGAATAAGCCGTTTGTGGTGATCGAAGAAAATGAAGAACTGGTAAAACGCATGGAGGAGCTCAACATTCCCTATCTGGTCGGCGATGCCACCGATGAGGATGTTCTCGAAGATGCCCACATTAGCGATGCCGAATCGCTGGTGGCCGCGCTCGACTCCGATGCGGAAAACCTGTTTCTGACCCTCACGGCCACGGGCCTCTGCAGCAATGTGCGGGTAATTGCCCGGGTACACGACCCCGACAACTCCCGAAAATTCCGAAAAGCAGGGGCATCGAGGGTGGTTTCTCCGATCTCTTCGGGCGCCAACCAGATTGCCCAGCTTCTCACCCGCCCTTCGGTGGTGGATCTTGTTGAACTGGTCGCGATGGATAAAAGTATTGCACTGGAGGTCTTTGAATACTGCATCGAAGAAGACAGCGAAATGCTCGGGAAAACTTTGGCCGAAGCCCGGGTCCGCCAGACCCTCGGTTCGCTTGTGATTGCCGTGAAGCACCGCGATGGCACCACCGCCTTCGATCCCGGCCCGCAGACCCGTCTGAATCTCGGCGACATCCTCGTGGCCATCCGCCAATCAGCGGAAGGCGAGCAAACTTTATAGAAACCTGAAACTGGAAACCTGAAACCTGAAACCTGAAACCTGATATTTTTATGGATCGATGGAATCGAAGAAAAAACTTAAACCTAATTCTTAAAACTTAACACTGGATTCCCATGGCTCTGCTTGAAACCCGCTATTACGCCCGCTCCATTAACCAATCGATGGGCCTTAACATTATTCTGCCGGAACATTCCGAAGCCTGGCAGGAGCCGCCCTCCGTACTCTACCTGCTGCATGGCCTCTCCGGGGATCACACCTCCTGGTGCCGCAGTTCCTCGATCGAGCGCTATGCGCGCGACTATAATCTGGCGATCATTCTGCCCGATGCGCACAAAAGTTTTTATTGCGACATGAAGCATGGTTCCAACTACTGGAATCTTTTCGCGGAAGAACTTCCCATGCTTGTAAACCGCTGGTTCAACCTTTCCAATGACTGGAAAAAAACCTTTATTGCCGGTGCTTCCATGGGCGGCTACGGGGCAATTAAACTGGCATTGGGCTGCCCCGGACGTTTTTCACATGCCGCAACCCTCTCCGGTGCCCTCGATATTGCTTCGCACATCCACGACGAATGGGACGACTCCCGGCTTCGGACCTTCGGGGCTGTGTTCGACTCCCTTGAAAAAGTTCCAGCCTCTGGAAACGATCTGATCCATCAGCTCCAAACATTGGAAACGGTACCCGCAACCGAGTTTTATGTAAGTTGCGGCACCGAGGATTATCTCTACGAAGATTCAGTCACCTTCCGAAAAACGGCCGAAAGCAAGGGATTGAACCTCACCTATAAAGAATCGCCCGGTGAGCACGACTGGAATTACTGGGATGCCGAAATCCAGCAGATCCTCGACTGGCTGCCGATTGAGCGGCTGGAGAAAAAATAGTTATTTCTTCGCGATGTAGCGGGCGATGTCTTCGAGCTGGATGAAACCAACGGGATGGTTGTGAACATCGCAGACCACGGCGCTGTGGCGGGGATTCCGACGCAACCGATAGAAGGCAGATTTCAAGTTGCGGCTTTCTTCAATTTTCAACGGCTCAACGGCATAAGGCTTTAAGCAATCCGTATCGGCCAGTTTACGGTTGATGACAGAGAACATCGAAATTAGACCGGTTACAGAATGTTTGTGCATCAGCACTACATACAGAGCATCGCGATTCGACAGCAGTTTTTTCAGGTCGGCCACGGTGGCGGTATCGGGCAGTTGGGGCATTTTATGAAAAGGGGTCATCAGCTTCCGCACCGACATTTGATGCATGGAGGTGACGTTATCGACCATACGGTTGAGGTCGGAAGAAATAAACCCTTCCTGCTCTCCGACGGTGAAATACTCCCGCAAGGCATCGGGCGAGAGCCGGTGAAGATCCCGACCGGCAGACCGCCCGCCTCCGTGTGTCAGGGCTTTAAATACATATTTCAGCGGCAGGGTGATCGGCAACAGAAGCACCACTAAGATTCTTAGTAAACCTGACAGCTGATACATCAGCACATCGGCTTTTTTACGGAACAGGTTTTTCGGGCCGACTTCACCAAACAGGAAGAGCGGAAACATCAGCGTCAGCGTAGCTGCCGTTTCGGCATTCCACGGGAGGAAACCAAACAGCAGGTTTCCGGCTTCCATTCCGCTGGCAAGATATAAATCGGTGACCTCTTTTGAGAGCAGAAAAGCCGCCAGATTATTGCCAATCAGAATCGTGTACATGAAAATATACGGATAACGCAGCATGGCCGTCAGCCATTCCGCCGAACGCCGACGTTCGCGTTTGCGGCGGTGCAGCTTGATGCGGTTGATCATATAGCTCCCGGTTTCAACCCCGGAAAAAAGAGCCGAAAACAGGAAACAAGCCACAATAATGAAGAAAGACTGCATCATGCCGCCCCTCCGTCATCCGCCGAGTTTAGTTCCAGTAAAACGGTTTCGATGCGGTTGGAACGCACCTGCTCCACTGTGAAACGCAGATTACCGATCTGCGCAACATCGCCCGAAACCGGCAACCGTTTGAGCAGCGAAACCACCAATCCGCTGATCGTATCCAAGGCAATTCCCTGCATCGCTTTGTCGGGAATAAAACCGATGAACAGATGCCGCCATTCGCGAATACCCAAACTGCCCTGTAAGCGATAGGTGGTTTCTCCCAGTTGCTCCACTGCCGCCGATTCATGGGCATCGAATTCCCCGACGACCTCTTCCAGCAGATCTTCCAGGCAAATCGTTCCGGCCAACCCGCCGTATTCATTCACCACACAGACCATCCGCCACCCTTCGGTCAGAAACTCATGGAGCATTTCATCCGCCCTCTTCGTTTCCGGAACAAATTTTACGGGACTGGCAAAAACTCCCAATGGACGATCCGGATTCCCGTCCACAAAGAGGTCGCGGACTTCGACCACCCCGACAATGTTGTCTTCCTCCTCATCGTAGACAGGAATGAGTTCCACCTCCTGCTCAGCCGCCTCAACCATGGCCTCGCCGGCGGGCGCATCGACCCGGCGGAACAGCTGTTTCACGCGCGGCACCATCAATTCGCGAACGCGCATTTCCGGGAGGCCTACAATATCCTCAACAATCGCCTTTTCCTGATGCCCGAAACTGGAGTCGTGTTGCGTTACCTCGACCAGCATTTTCAGTTCATTGGAATCAATACGATGGTCATGCTCCCCCTCCGGCTCCATACGGCGGGTAATCTTTTCAAGTAAAATGCGAACCGGCCCCATAAAATGGAACCAGCAACGTAATGGAAGAGAGTTGAGCCGAACCACACGTTCGGGCATTGCCATTCCAACCGCTTTCGGAAGAATTTCACCAGTCAGAATAACCGTCAGCAAAACCACCACCCCGAGCAACGCCTGCCACCAGTCGCCATACCGCGCACCGATGTCCAGCGAAAGTACAGCGCTCATACTGAAAAAGAGAATATTAACGACCAGATTGCCAAACAAAATGGCAACCAGCAGACCGGAAGGGTTGTCCGTCAGCAGGGCCAGCATTTTCTCAACATTATGCCCATGACTCCGCAGTTTTTTGACCTGCCCACGGCTTAGAGAAAACAGGGCTGTTTCCGTACCGGAGAAAAAGGCCGAGCATAACAGCAACAGGGCCATTACAGCCAACGACAAAAAATGATCTGCTAAAATTTCCAAGAGGCACGTATCCTTTACTAAGAACGCATATTTAAGCCTTCATTCCCGGAAAATAAAAGCCCTCATACTGCTATTCGACCCTTCGTGCCGAATACGAATGACAGGTTGGATAATATAATTTCAGACTGTCCGAACGATTTTCTTGCTCGTTGGAAACTTTCCGCTTCAAAATTTCAGACGTTCGGATAAGGTGTCTCGACATGAAGAAAATTACCCTCCAGACCCGTTCCAGAACCGATTTTGTCAAGATCGACCACCAAGTGGCCGAAATCTTGCAAGAGATGGGTCTGCAAGAGGGAGTCCTTATGGTATTTATTCCACATACAACTGCGGGAATTACGATCAACGAGAATGCTGATCCCGACGTGACGGCCGATATGGAAATGGTACTGGACCGGGTTGTTCCCTGGTCCGGCGGCTATCGCCATTTTGAAGGAAATACTGCCGCGCATGTAAAGGCGAGTATGATGGGCAGTTCAGCACAGGTGATTGTCTCGAAGGGCCAACTGCAGCTCGGAACATGGCAAAGCCTCTATTTTTGCGAATTTGACGGACCACGCACACGACAGGTGTGGGTTAAAGGAATTTCAGAAGAATGAAGAGTAAAAAAATTGTAAGAATTTCGGTCGGTATCCTCGCCACCTTAATCATATTTGCCGGATGCGGTAAGAAATCCGGTGAAAAAGAATACAATAAAGCCATATCCGCCTGGGAAGCCGGTGACCTCGTTCGGGCCCGTACGCTGCTGGAAAAGTCGGCAAGAAAAACCTCTGGCAATGCTCAAAAATCCTCCGTGCTCAATCAGCTTGGCCTGGTTTTGTGGGAACTCGGGGAAGCACAGGCAGCCGCCGATGCTTTCAGCAAATCAGCCAACCTTTCTGAAACGCTCACCGGGGCCAACCTGAATATGGGCATTGCCCTTTTCAACGCCGGTCGCGTGGATGAAGCAGAAGTGGCGCTGAATAATGTGCTGGGTGAAAATCCGAAAAATGAAACCGCCCTTGCAGTTCTGGGGCTCATTGAAATGCAAAAGCGTAACTGGGCGGGAGCCTCCACAGAGCTTTCCAAAGCGGCCACGCTTAATCCCCGCAGTCCGGCAGCACAGAATGCACTGGCACTGGCGGAGCTGCATCAGACCAAAAACAGCGAGCGCGCTCTCACCCGCCTGAAACAGATCGTTTCTGCCTATCCGGATTACGCTCCGGCGGCATTTAACCTGGGGTCTATCTATGATTCGTGGCTAAAAAATAACAGTGCGGCCATAAGCTGGTACCAACAATACTTAGAAAAGGCCGGCGAAAACGGAAGCCACATTCAGGCGGCAACCGCAGCCATTGCCCGTCTTGGCGGAACGACGTCTTCACCCCCGACCGAGAACCGCGCCATTCCGGAAAGAAATCAGGCCGAAGCGGCGCGCTATATGGCAGAAGGTTCCAAACTGCATGGAGCAAAGAAATACGATGAAGCCATTGCGCAGTATCGCAAAGCCCTTGTAGCTGATCCGAAATATAAAACCGCCTTCTACAACATGGGACTGGCATTCTATGCTCAGGAGAATTACAACAACGCAGCAACCGCCTGCAACAACGCGCTTAATATCGACCCAACCTTTTCAGATGCGCGCTACATGCTTTCGCTGTCTTATGCGAAACAGAAAAAATGGAATGATGCCGAACGCGAAGCTCGCGAACTGGCCAAAACCGATAAAACGCGTGGCGAGCAGATGATAGATTATATTTCCAACGCGCGGTGAACGGTTCTCTTATTTGGGCGGGAATTTTTTCAGGATCCGAGTCACGGCATCATTCACCACGCTGGTGATCTTTTCCGGATCTGAACTGTTATAAGCTCTGCGCTCGCCGCGCCCGCGCCAAATCATCTCGTCGTCTGCCGGATTGATGATATCAATCATCAGTTGTGCTTCTTCATAGTCAGAAATCGTACTATTGCTGCTCCAACCAACTGAGCCGGCACGTCCGGCCGAACCGACCCCCATCCCAAAGCTTACCGCGCTGCCACTACCGTCGATGCGTTGCTGGTAATCCATAAAATATGCCACCCAGCAATCGGCATCCGCTTTATCAACTTTAACGAACCCCTTTGCGATGAGATCCCGCTCAACAGCGGAACGAATCCGCTTATCATTCAGATCATTGTCAATTTTCGGGTTTCCCGTCTGCGGTTGGGGAACATGCTGCCAGGCAAACGATTTAAGGGTTGAAAAATTAAACGACTCATCAAAATCACGCGTCGTCGAAACAGAAGTACATCCAGACAAAACTCCGGCGGCAGCCAGATAGAGAAAAGAAAAACGGTTCATGAAAAATCTCCATTAGAATTGTAATCATTATAAAACAGAGCCGGCGATTGCCAAGCTCGTGCTTAGCCGAAACGCTTTTTCACATGACCGATCATCAGGCGGTCAATCAGGTGGGCTGGTACAAAACGGGCCGCCAAATCGCCGGCATACGCCGGAAGAGTCACTTTATAGCGAACCTTCGGTTTGGAAGATTCCAAGGCATGGAAAATCTTTTTCGCCACGGCTTCCGGCGGCAGGCGGAATCGATCTTCCGACATTCCGCCATTCCGGCGCTTTTCGAAATACTGCTTATAGGCCGCACCGAATTTTGAATCCCTGACGTTCAGCTTTTCTTCTCCCTGCCCCGCGCAGTTGGTTGAAAACCGGGTCCGGATCGGGCCCGGTTCCACAAGAGAAACCGAAATATGATCCGGTGAAAGCTCCACGCGCTGGGCATCGCTGATGGCTTCCAACGCAAATTTTGAGGCGGAATAAATGCCCATAAACGGGAGCGACAAACGGCCCACCACAGAACTGATGTTCACGATGCGCCCATAACCCTGTTTTTGAAAAACCGGGATCAGTCGATTCGTCAGTTCCTGCAGGCCGAATACATTCACTTCAAATTGTTGCCGCATGGCATCGCGCGATACATCCTGAATTGCACCCGGCATTCCGAAACCGGCATTATTCACCACCGCTCCGAGCTTGCCCTCATTTTTCACCAGCACCCATTCAACCGCCGTTGCAATGGATTGACTGGATGTGACGTCCAGTTTAACCGCCTCAAACCCGGCCTGCCGCAACGAGTCCAGATCGTCCAGTTTGCGTGCCGTCGGGAAAACGTTCCAACCTTTGGAACGCAAAAGCTCAGCTGTTGCCAGCCCGATTCCAGAAGAGCACCCCGTAATCAGTACTGATTTATTTCCAACCCGTGGAAAACTCATTCGTAAAGCTCCGAAAGCTTATGAAAAGTGTAGCCCGAGTTCAGAAGCGTCTGATAGCTGTCGCGGATGGCAATGGCACTTTCCTTACTCCAGACGTGACCGATCACAATCACATACCCGTTTTCGCGGGACTTATTAACGGCACTGCCCCACATCTTCCGGATGTAATCGCGGTCCTGATTAATATCCAGAAAGACGTGGCGCTCTTCCATGTGCATACCTTCATTTTTGGCAACGCGCGGCACCTGCGAGTTGTAGGCCGTTTTGCTATCGAGAAAAAACAGATCGTGAGCTTTACAGAAACGCAACACCTCTTGGATCAGCGCTTCATTTTCAGTGACTCGCGAACCCATATGATTGTTGATGCCTACGGCCCCGCGGACTGAGCGGAGATTGCTATCCAGAATTTTCTGAACTTCGGCAGGGGGCGTCACATTCATAATGGCTCCGACTCCCGGATTTTTGTGGGCGTTATACGCCTCCATCGGCTGATGCAGGATAATCTCTTTCCGCTGATCCCGCCCGATCGCGATGCAGACTTCCTTCGTCTGTTTCTGGTGAGGCAGAACCGCAATCGTCATGGGAACCGGAATGTCGAGAAACTGCTGTGTCTCCCCCAACGCCAGCCCGGCATCATCAATCACCAGAAAGATTTTCTTCTGCGGGGCGGCCTGCAAGAGGCCGCTCAAAAGAAATACGATGGCTAGGCTGATTCGGAGTAAATGCATTTATTCCCCTGCCAAATTAATACGGTAATCCTGCCCGCCACCGAATTCGAGGATACGCTGCACGTGCTTGCCGAGAATATCGGCCTCCAGATTCACCTTCGTGCCGACCTTGAATTCCGACATATCGGTTTCCTGAATGGTGTGCGGAATAATGTGCACGACAAAACCGGTGTCTGTCAGCTCGGCCACGGTCAGCGAAATGCCGTCGATGGCAATCGAACCTTTATAAACCATCAGCATCTGCATATCGCGGGAGGTTTCGATGGTGAATTTCCAGTCGCGGCCGACCTGCTCGACCTTCGCGACGGTTCCGGTGTTATCCACGTGACCGGTCACAATATGTCCGCCCAGCGTATCGCCCAGCGCCAGCGCCTGCTCCAGATTCACGATATCGCCGGGCCTTTTGTCGCCAAGATTCGTTTTATCAAATGTTTCGCCCAGCACATCGAACATCAGTTTATCGCCATCCATCGCCGCAATCGTCAGACAGGTTCCATTCACCGCAATGCTGTCGCCCAGCCCGATCGGCTTATCGAACGGACGGTTTGGCACCATGGTGATGCGACCGGCAGTCCCGTCCATTTTGATATCAATAATATTTCCCAAACGCTGCACAATACCTGTGAACATATCTATCTCTCCGGTTTAGCTTTAATCAGTATGTCGTTCCCGACCTGTTCCAATGATTGGAACTTTAAATTATTCACGTCAGCAATCAGTCCGCCGGTTTTTCCAAAGTTTGGAAGTCCGTCCGCGCCCATCAGTTTCGGGGCCATAAAGAAGGCGAACTCATCCACCAGTCCCGCTTCAATCAGTCCGGCCGCCAATTGCCCTCCGCCCTCGCAGAAAACGTGCATGATGCCATATTGGTCGGCCAGTTCCTTCAGAATTTCTGTCAAATCCCCGCTGCGAACCAACGTATGGTCCGCCGCTTCATCGTTCCAAACCTTGGAATCTTCAGGAATATCCGTGCCAATGATCACCCGAAAAGGTTTCCGATCATTGGAAGGCCGCGGCAACAGCGAGGGATTATCGGCCCGCACGGTTCCGGCCCCAACCATAATGGCATCGGACCGCCGGCGCATTTCCTGTACGCGTTCCCGCGCTTCCGGCCCGGTAATCCATTTGGAATCGCCCCGGCTGTCGGCAATTTTTCCATCGAGCGTCGATGCCAGTTTCAGCGTGACGTACGGCAACCCCGTGGTAATTCTTTTTTCAAAGGGAGCAATCAGCTCACGCCCTTCCGCTTCGCAGATACCGGAAACCACTTCAACGCCGGCCTCTTCGAGAAGTTTTAAACCCCGGCCCGCGTGAGCCGGATTCAGATCAACCACCGAAACCACCACGCGACCGATCCCCTTTTCCAGAATGATGTCGGTGCACGGTGGCGTACGACCGTGCGTAGAACAGGGCTCGAGCGTGATGTAGAGCGTGGCATTTTTCAGCGAGGTCGCAATCGGCGGCAGCTTTTTCAGACAGTCGCGTTCGGCGTGATCTTCGCCTGCTTTTTTATGCCAGCCTTCAGCGACGACATAATCTTCCAGCACCAGCACCGCACCCACCGGCGGATTCGGACGCGTCAGTCCCTCGCCCAGCTTCGCCAGCTCAATCGCCCGCATCATATATTTTTCGTCGTTCGTCATCTTTTTCTAACCATAAAGACACAAAGGACTCAAAGATTCACAAACAGAAACTATCTTGGTGTTCTTCGTACCTTCGTGTTTAAACCTCATCAGCATCGCTGTTTTCATCAAAAAGGGCGTTCACAAATTCTTCGGGGTTGAAGGGAACGAGGTCGTCTTCGTCTTCACCGAGGCCGGTGAATAGAATGGGTATATTGAGTTCCGTCTTCACGGAAAACAGGAAACCGGCTTTGGAGGATCCATCAAGTTTCGTGACAATGATTCCTGTGAGCGGAACCACTTCGTTAAATTGTTTGGCCTGAATAACGGCATTTTGCCCGAGCGAGGCATCGAGCACCATCCAGACGGCATCTGGAGCACCGGCGCGGCGCTTGTCCATGGAGCGGCACATTTTCGGGAGTTCGTCCATCAGCGGCGTTTTGGTGTGCATGCGCCCGGCGGTATCGACCAGCACGACATCGCATTTTTTTTCGATGGCGGATTCAACCGCATTATACGCAACGCCTGCTGCATCGTGCCCCATTTCTCCGCCCACAAAATCGCAGCCGACTTTTTCGCTCCAGAGTTTGAGCTGGGAGGAGCCGGCGGCGCGGAAGGTATCGGAACCGCAAAGCATCGGCTTCAATCCCTGGCCGATTGCTCTCTTCGCCAGCTTGGCGGCGGTGGTGGTCTTGCCGGAACCGTTGATTCCAAGCAGCATCACCACATAGGGCTTGTTGTCGGAAGGCCAGTTGAACTCCGGCGTTTCGCCAAGTTCTTTCATCAATAGTTCTGTTAGGCGCTCGCGTCGCGTTGCTTTGCGCCGGGGCGATTCCAGCTCATCAACAATATCCATCGTTAGACGAACCGGAACATCGGAGCGTAGCAGGATTTCTTCGAGTTCTTCAATATCCAGCTCGTCTATATTGACCTTGGACGAAAAAACCTTACCGATGATGTTGCGTGTTTTCTTAAGCGCACCCAGCCAACCGGCCATTACACGCCTCCCTTGGGCTTATAGGTGGTGCGGGCCGGACGGTCGATCTCTTTGCGGATGCGGTCCAGCACACCGTTCACAAAACGGCCGGACTGGAAGCTGCTGAAATCTTTCGCAAAGTGGACTGCTTCGTTGATGGAAACGACTGGCGGAACATCTTCGCGATAGAGCATTTCAAAAAGCGCCACACGCATGACGGTTCGGTCAACCGCCCCCATGCGATCGGAGTTCCAGCGGGTGGCGTATTGCGACAGCTTTTCATCCAGCTCTTTTTTGTGCTGAACAACGCCTTTGATAATTTCTTCCGCATATTTTTTTTCGCGTTCATTCGGGGTTTTCTCCTCCCAGAAATCCTGCAGTGCGATATCAATCGGCTCCGGATTAAAATCGAGTTGAAACAAAAACTGAACAATCCATTCGCGTGTTTCGCGACGGCCATTAACTTTTTTCTTCTGCATAAAATCTATCCAAGCTTTTTGTGAACGCGGGCCGTTTCAATGGCCGCTTCAGCGGCATACCAGCCGCGTGTATTTTCGCCGCCCAGACAACGGGCTTCGGCTTGCGCCCAGGTACGGACGCCTACAATTTCATTAATGACCGGAATCTGATGCCGGCAGGCAATATCAAGAACGGTCTGGCCGGTGGTATCGATGATCATCTGCGCATGCTGCGTTTCACCCTCCACCACCACGCCCAACACGATCAGCGCATCATAACGCTTACTGGCCGCCATTTTTTCAGCGATGACCGGAACCTCATAGGCTCCCGGCACACGCACAAGATCGATAGTTTCCGGCTTTGCCCCGTTTTTTTCCAGACATTGGAAAGCCGAGCGGGCGAGCTCGTTGGTCAGTTCGTCGTTAAAGCGGGCGACCACAATGCCGAAGCGCATGCCGGACGCATCCAGATTTCCCAGTATTTGATTAGCTCCGACCCCTTCGATCGGATCAATTGATTTAGAGATTCCTTTTCCCATAAATATTCCTATTAAAGTAAGTGCCCCATTTTGTCGCGTTTAGTGGCGAGGTAAAAATCATTATATTCGCCCGGCTTCAGCACGAGAGGAACGCGCTCCTCAACCTCGATGCCATATTTATCCAGCCCGGTAATTTTAGCCGGATTATTGGTGAGCAGTTTGATTTTCTGCATACCGAGATCGTTCAGAATCTGAGCACCGATGCCATAGTCGCGCAAATCGGCATCGAAACCGAGATGCTCGTTGGCTTCGACCGTATCCATTCCGTTTTCCTGAAGCTCGTACGCATGCAGCTTTTTTGCCAGCCCGATTCCGCGCCCTTCCTGCCGCATATAGACAATGGCACCATATCCATGTTCCTGAATGTCATGCATGGCGCAGTGAAGTTGAGCACCGCAATCGCAACGCATGGAATGGAAAACATCGCCGGTCAGACATTCCGAATGCACACGGACCAAGGGGGTTTTTCCAGACGAGGCATCGCCGCAGACCAGAGCCAAATGGTCTTTATTATCGACCTCGGAGCTGTAGAGCTTCAGACGGAACTCGCCGGCATCGGTCGGCATATTGATTTCCCGTTCCATCTTGACCAGTTTTTCATGGGTGTAACGGTACTTCGTAACCTCCGCAACCGAGGTCATCTTGAGCTGATGTTTTTTCGCAAATTTAACGAGATCCGGCATACGAGCCATGGTGCCGTCATCGTTGGTAATTTCGCAGATGACTCCGGCGGGTTTCATACCCGCTGCCTTCATCAGATCAACGGTTGCTTCGGTATGGCCGGCGCGGTCAATAACGCCGCCCGGCATTGCAACCAACGGAAATACATGGCCGGGGCATAATAAATCTTCAGCTTGCGTTTTTTCATCCACAATGGTGCGGATGGTCATGGCACGTTCTTCGGCGCTGATACCGGTGGTACAGCCGACGGCATCGACTGAAATGGTGAATGCGGTCTGAAAAACATCACCTTCGTGCGAAACGTTCATGCGGGAAAGACCGAGGTGGGCGGCACATTCTCCAGTGATCGGCACACAAACCAAACCGCGGGCATGTGTGATCATAAAGTTGACCTGCTCCGCCGTGCAGGTTTCCGCCGCACAAATGAGGTCGCCCTCATTCTCACGTTCTTCATCATCGGTAACCAGAACGATTTCGCCGTTTTGAAGTGCTTCGATGACCTCTTCAATCGGATCGAATTTTGTGTTGCTCATTTTTGCTCCTGTATATCAAAAAACCCTAAAGACCGTACGCCTTCAGGGTATTTTGTGCATACATAGCTACGCACGATCTTCTCTCATCCAGACTATACTGTCGGTAGCAGAATTTCACTGCTTCCTGTTGTTCCAAAGATTGGAAAAACTCGCGGACTGTCACCGCCGGTCGGGAATTTCACCCTGCCCTGAAGATCGATGGAATATGCGCAAGGGAGACCCGCAATTCAAGCGAAATCGACCCCCTTCAAGCTGAGCGGAATGATTCGGTCCGATTCGAAGATTTCCCTTGGACTTTTTTGAGGCGGGCGGATGCCGCCGACACCCCAAACACAGGAGACGCTCCAACCAGCCCCATCATAAGAATCAACCCTGCGGCCGTGCCATATGGAAAAATCAGAAGATTGTAGACAACCAAAACATAGCCAAGCATCATGTCCCAGGTCTTGCGGCCACAGATCCCAACGGTTGTCACGATTGAAAGAAAAAACAGGATTACAAACACGCTGGAAAGTAGTATGGCGACCCACGAGCTCTCATACGCCTGCATCAGATTTAAAGAGAGCAAAACCAGATAGACCACAGAATATACGGCACATAGCACCTGCAGACACCGCATCCAGATCATACCGGATTCACCTCGTTGCTTTTGTTTGCTTTGCTTTCGGTACTTCTGCTCTCTTGCAGGATTACGACTGGAACGCACCCGCCAGACATCTGCGGCTTTAGGGGCGGCATAAATAGAGGTCTGATCGATTCCGGCATGCTGCTTCTGGTATTTATCGTTAAAAGCAGATTCGCCTTTGGTGCAGGGTTATAGATTTCCAGCAATTCGCCTGTTTCATACATTTCCCACAACGCATTGGTAGAAAAGGTAATAAGACACGCAGAAACAATAATACGCAACAATCTAAGCATGGTGCATCCTCCAAAAACCCAGCTAGAACGCCACATACCAGTCGGCAATCAGATTTAGTTAACTGCTCGACCAGTATTTTTTACTAGTCGAGCGCTGCGATCACTGAATCGTCAGTTCCTCATTAACCAGCTGCACCACAATCGGTTCCCCTTCCGGAACAGTACCGGAAATAATCTTTCGGGAGATCGGGGTTTCCAGATGCTGTTGAATGAAGCGTTTCAGCGGGCGGGCTCCGTATATGGGATCAAAACCTTCTTTCGCAATGTATTCCGTGGCCTCGCGACTGATCTCCATGCTCAGTCCCTGTTGCGCCAGTCGCGTTTGAAGTTCTTCAATCAGCAGCCCTACAATACTGGTAATTTCATTCAACGTGAGCGGCTTAAACAGCACCGTCTCGTCCACCCGGTTTAGGAATTCCGGACGGAACTGACTCCGCAGCGCACCCATCACTATTTCCCGCACCGATTCTTCAATATGCCCTTCAGCATCGATCCCTTCCAAAAGGTGGGTCGACCCGATGTTGCTGGTCATAATAATGATCGTATTCTTGAAACTGACCGTCCGACCGTGTGAATCCGTCAGGCGACCGTCTTCCAATATCTGGAGTAGCACATTGAATACATCCGGGTGCGCTTTTTCAATTTCGTCGAGAAGCACCACCGAATACGGTTTGCGTCTAACCGCCTCCGACAACTGCCCCCCCTCTTCAAACCCGATATAGCCGGGAGGAGCACCGACGAGTCGCGAAACCGTGTGCTTTTCCATGTATTCGCTCATATCGATACGAACCATGTTGTTTTCAGAATCGAAAAGTTCCCACGCCAGCGTTCGCGCCAGTTCGGTTTTCCCAACGCCGGTCGGGCCGAGGAAAAGAAATGAGCCGATCGGTCGGTTCGGGTTTTTAATGCCGGCCCGCGCCCGCAATACGGAATCGGCCACTGCCTGAACAGCTTCGTTCTGACCGATCACCCGTTCATGCAACACATCATCGAGCTTTAATAATTTTTCCCGTTCGCCTTCCAAAAGCTTCGTTACCGGAATTCCGACCCATCGGGCAATCACTTCAGCAATTTCCTCTTCGGTCACCTCCTCGCGCAGCAGACTGCCCGTTTCGCGCTCCGCGATGGCCGCTTCCGCTTCCGCGAGCTGTTTTCCAATGGTTGGAATGGTGCCGTGCCGCAACTTGGCCACGCGCTCCAGATCATATTCACGCTCCGCCCGCTCGGCTTCCTGCCGGGCCAGCTCCAGACTTTCACGTAAACCCCGAATCTGATCGATCGATCCTTTTTCAGAATCCCATTGCGCCTTCATGGCATCGGCATCCGCCCGCAAATCAGCCAGCTCCTTGCGCAGAGCCTCGAGCCGCTCCTTGCTGGCTTTGTCTTTTTCTTTCTTCAGTGCGGTTTCTTCAATTTCCAGCCGCATCACCTTACGGGTAATCTCGTCCAGTTCTGCAGGCAGCGAATCAATTTCGGTTCGGATCGTGGCACAGGCCTCGTCCATCAGGTCGATGGCTTTGTCCGGCAGGAACCGGTCGGAAATATACCGATCCGAAAGCACCGCCGAGGAAACCAGCGCGGCATCCTTAATGCGTACGCCATGGTGCACTTCAAACCGTTCCTTTAATCCACGCAGAATAGAAATCGTGTCCTCCACGCTCGGGACATCCACCAGAACCGGCTGGAAACGCCGCTCCAGCGCGGCATCTTTTTCGATATGCAGACGATGCTCATCCAGTGTGGTTGCGCCAATACAATGCAACTCGCCACGCGCCAGCATCGGCTTGAGCATATTGCCCGCATCCGATGAGCCCTCGGTCTTACCCGCGCCAACTATCGTATGCAGCTCATCGATAAACAGAATAATCCGCCCTTCCGATTCCTTAATTTCGTGCAACACCGCTTTCAGCCGTTCTTCGAACTCACCGCGATATTTCGCGCCCGCCATCAACGCTGTCATATCCAGCGCCCAGATCGATTTATCCTTTAAGCCTTCCGGAACGTCGCCGCGTACAATACGCTGCGCCAGCCCTTCAACAATCGCGGTCTTACCCACACCGGGTTCACCGATCAGCACAGGGTTATTTTTGGTTTTACGGGAAAGAATACGGATCACCGAACGGATTTCCGAATCGCGGCCAATCACCGGATCCATTTTTCCGGACCGTGCCGCATCCACCAGATCCACTCCATATTTGTCCAGCGCTTCATATTGGCCCTCGGGATTATCGGAAGTCACCCGCTGATTTCCACGCACCTTTTCCAAGGCCTGTAAAACGGCATTCCGATCCACTCCATTTTCTTTCAGCGCTTTAATTTCGTCTGAAAAGACGAGCAGAAGATGCTCCACCGAAACAAACTCGTCCTTCAGCTTCTTCGCTTCATCGCCCGCTTTCACCAGCAGCTGATTCAGCCGCTGAGTGATATACACCTTGCCCGCCTCCGTTGCTCCGGAAACCCGCGGGCGTTTTTCCAATTCCTGCTCCAACTGCGCCGTGATCACCGGAACCGAAGCTCCGATGTTTTCAATCAGTCGGGGTGCCAGCCCATTTTCCTGTTCCAGCAACGCCAGCAATATATGCTCAGCATCCATTTCCTGATGCCCGAACCGCAGTGCTTTCACCTGCCCCTGCTGCATCGCTTCTTTCACTTTCTGTGTCGTTTTATTCATATCCATTAGATTTATTCTCCATTAAAAATTTAAGCGTCCTAATGCACCGACTGTGCCAACGCAAAAAACCCTTATTTTCCAGATATTGGAAGTTTCCAATCGCCTGGAACCGCGCCATTCCGCCCACTCACCGGGCCATACTGACACAGTGCACTTTGAAGTATTCCACGGAATCTATGGATCAACCTGCGGAAGTTGTGTACAAAGCACGAATGCAGATTCTGGAACAGATGATCAGTACACAAATCGGGCTTGTGATCGCTTTTATTGCGGTCGCGGCACTGGTGGTTTTAGCCGGCATTAAGCTGAGTGTCTATGGCGATGCTCTGGCCGACCGAACCGGGCTCGGAAGCGGATTGGTCGGCCTGGTTTTCCTCGCCGGCGTCACCAGCCTGCCGGAAGTGGTGGTTTCGCTGACCTCGGTCATTCAGGCAACCGATCCGGCAACCGGTGCCGACATGGCAACTGGAAATATGCTGGGTTCCAATGTCTTCAACCTGCTCATACTGGCCCTGATGGCCCTGCTTTTTTCAGCAAAATTTAAACCGCATGAAATGAAAACCTCGCATACCGACTCGGCTGTTTACGGCCTGATTATGCTGGGCATTTTTTCAATTGCCTTTCTTACAGCGCGGTTTGCCAAATTGCAGGTTCCAATCCTTGGATGTTCCTGGCCGGTGCTCGGACTGCCAGTTGCCTATGTCTTGATGCTGATGCGTGAGCATCGGCAGCACCAGGCCTCAACTGAAGAACATCTTCCGGAAGAATCCGATCTATCCAGCCAATCGGCTGCGAAGTTTTATTCCATCCTGACCGGCCTCTGCGGGCTGATTATCGGCGGTGGCGTCATGCTATCCATCCTCGGCGCACGGATGGCGCTTCCGCCGGAGCTCGGCGGATTCGGTCTGGAAGCCAGCTTGATCGGCACGCTTTTTCTGGCCATTTCCACCAGCCTGCCGGAACTGGTGATTTCTTTTGCCAGCATACGTCTGGGCTTCCTTGAAATGGCCGTTGGAAATGTGCTCGGCAGCAATATGTTCAATCTATTGATCATCTTTATTGCCGACACCGCCCTGCGTGGCCATTCCATGCTGCGGCAGGCTTCTTCCAAACATTGGACGAGCGTCATTCTGATCCTCGCGCTCACCTTCATGGCCGGAGCCCTGCTCCGCACCAAAACACGCACCGCATCCACGATTATATCGCTCATGATGATCGGCCTCTACAGCCTCGCCATGACCATCTTCATGTAAATCGTTTCCCTGAATTGCCTTGATCTAACAGGGCGGATTTCCAATGATCGGCCCTTTTGCAACCCATTCCAACCTTTGAAAAAGGAGGACTCCATGCTGGCAGGTGGTGGAATCATCAAATCGACCATGAATAAACGCGGGTTTAAACACCGTCGCACCGAAGAACAATTTACGATTCGGGGCGAATATGCGCGTAATCTTCAATATGTCTATTCCAGAGAATATCAGAACAAAGGCGTTCTGGTGGTTGATCTGGTCTATTACAGTGTCGATATTCTAAGTGAAAAGCTGGTGATTGGTTTATACCGCGAAAACCCGACCATTGAGAACGGAGTCTATGCCAATGCCGCGCGTTCCATTGATTTACAGAAATTCAATATAGAAACCCTCAACAGAGAACTGGATAAACTTATCCCGCCGATACAGAACCAATTTTAAATAAGGAGAATGAAGAGTATGAATTATGAAGCACTGTTTGCCGACCGCATCGGGGGAACCCAGTTCGGCAAATCCACCGCAATCTACAAGTTTGAAAAAATCAAGCGCGCTAAAGCGAAAGCCCGACAACTTCACCCGGACCTTGAAATTCTCGATTTCGGTGTGGGCGAACCCGACCAGATGGCCCCGGCGCCGATCCGCGAAGCCTTGAAGCTGGAAGTTGATAAAGCGGAAAACCGTGGCTACGCCGATAACGGCGGACCGGAATTCAAAGAGGCTGCTGCCAAATATATGCAGAACTTTTTCGGAGTTGAGCTGGATCCAGCCACCGAAATCAACCACAGCATCGGCACCAAACCCGCGCTGGCCATGCTCCCGCTTGCATTTGTGAACCCGGGCGATGTCGTCTTCCAGACGGTTCCGGGCTATCCGGTCATGGCTACCCATTCCAGCTATCTCGGCGCGGAAGTTATCGATATTCCCCTGCTCGAAGAAAACGCCTTTCTTCCAGACCTTGGAAAAATCGATCCCGCTCTCGCCGAACGCTGCAAGCTGTTTTACATCAACTATCCGAACAATCCAACCGGCGCAGTTGCCACGCCTGAGTTCTACGACGAGCTGATTGCGTTCGCGAAAAAATATAACATTCTCATCATTCAGGACGCACCGTATGCCACGCTCGTCTATGACAGCGCACGCACCTCGCTGCTGCAGCGCCCAGGTGCCAAAGATTGCTGTCTGGAACTGCATTCCATGTCTAAAGCCTACAACATGACCGGCTGGCGTCTGGCCTTCTTCTGCGGTGCTGAATGGGCTGTAAACGCGCTGGCGACCATCAAAGACAACTGCGACAGCGGTCAGTTTAAAGCCATTCAGAAAGCGGCCTGTGCGGGCATTGCCGACGAATCGCTGGCGGAAGGCATTCGCGTTCATTATGAAACCCGTCTGCGACGCATTGTTGAAGTGCTCCGAGAAGTCGGGTTCGATGCAAACATGCCAGGCGGCACCTTCTTCCTCTACACGAAAGCCCCCAAGGGTGCTGGCGATATTACCTTCGCCAATGCGGAAGAGGCGTCGCTCTACCTCATCGAAAACTTCGGCATTTCCACCGTTCCGTGGGATAACACCGGACCGTTCATCCGCTTCGGTGCCGTTTTCGAATCGGCAGGCGATGCAGATGATGAGCGTGTGCTCAGCGAGCTCTCCGCCCGTTTGAAAACCGCTGATCTTAAATTCTAAACGTTCGTTATTCCTGATGAGGGGCGGATTATCCGTCCCTCATTCCGCATAAAGGTATATCATCTAAATGCCACGATCGTGGTATTTAGATGATATACCATTGCTGTTTAAAACGTTGTCATGCCTCTATTTTAAGTTTTGTCTCAAATAAATTTCCGTATAATACCGCGATGCTTTGGATCCTTTATAACCTGCTGTTCCCCGTCGTATTTCTGTTCATGCTGCCGAAATTTATTTCGCGTATGCTGAAGCGAGGCGGCTATGGGCAGCACTTTGAACAGCGCATTGGACATTTTGGTAGGCAGACGAAAGCCCGGCTCCGGGAGCACCGCCGCATCTGGGTTCATGCAGTCAGCGTCGGGGAAATCTATGTGGCGCTTCGCTTTATCAAGGCCTACCGAGCTGCCCATCCCGGTACGCATTTTGCACTGAGTACCACCACTTCAACGGCCTATACTATCGGGCGCAAAGAGATCGACAACCGCGACGTGCTGTTCTATTTCCCGGTTGATCTCCCACCCGTTATTAAAAAAGTATTGGGCATCATTAACCCGGAGCGCATCGTCCTGGTGGAAGGTGAATTCTGGCCGAACCTGATTCGGTTGGCTGACAAGCGTGATATTCCGATTTCGTTGGTAAATGGGCGGATGTCGGAACGTTCCTATAAGGGTTATCTTAAACTGAAATCTCTCACCGCCGATATTCTGCGGCGGATCAATCCCATCTGCGTGCAAGGTGAAGAAGATGCAAAGCGAATGCTGGGGATCGGAGCTTCGGCAGGCCAGCTTCATGTGATGGGCACTGTTAAATTTGACGTTGCCGAACGCGACCTGCAAGGCGAACGTGCTGCCGCCGATGTCTTGAAACGCATTCACGTGCCGGACGATGCAACCGTGTTGCTGGGCGGCTCCACCTGGCCGGGCGAAGAAGATGTGCTGTGCGCGCTGTATAAAAAACTTCGCATCCAATATCCTCGTTTATTCCTCGTGCTGGTTCCCCGGCATGTTGAGCGTTCCGAGGAAGTGATCCAAACGTTGGAAACGCAAAATCTTTCCTATATACGGCGCAGTCAGCTGGATGATTTCCAGAGGTTGGATTGTCCGGACGTCCTGTTTGTGGATACCACCGGTGAGCTGCGAAACTTCTATTCCGTGGCGGACATTATTTTTGTGGGAAAAAGTCTGAAGGAACATGGCGGGCAGAATCCAATTGAACCAGCGATGTATGGCAAAGCCGTCGTGGTGGGGCCAAATATGGAAAACTTTCCGGCGGTCATGGATATTTTTCTCAAAAGTAAAGCAATCGAGCAAGTTGATGGCGAGGAAACGCTGGGCTCCACCGTAGACTCCTTGATACTAAAGGCTCCGGAACGCGCTGAACTCGGCGAGCGTGCCGCCTGGGTGGTAGAACAGAATCGCGGTGCCCTTGAGCGTACGGTGGCGCTAATCACAGGAGAATAGATTGGACGGGGCCCCGGCTTTATGTCAACTTTCTCAATCTTTTAATCAAACGGGATGATTCATGGCAGACACAGATATCTATAAAAATCGCGAACCGTTGCCTATGGGTAACAAACCCGAAAAAAAGAGACGGCGTCGCCGTTCAGAATCGCAACGTGCCTTTGATGATCATTCACGGAAACGCCGTAGCAGTAATTCCGGACTGCGCCGCATTCTGCACCTCTCGCGAAAATCCGAAAACGACAAAAAGATCTGGATTGCTGCGGGAATTTTTCTTGTGGCTTTGTTGATTGTCGTTGCGATCTGGCAGTTCGTGATTGTTGAGTACCAAGTCGAAAAGCAAGAAGGAGCCTTCAGCATCTTTGACGGCGGAAAAGATTCCGTTCGTTAAATAGTTTGAGAGGGGCTGTATAAGCCCGAGTTTCATACCTATCGGCGGAACAGTTTTTTCAACCGTTCCATGAACGAATCGTTGGAACCACCTCCGCGTGCGTACGGCGGCGGGCTGACTTCCACTCCGATGTCAGCCTCCCGATATCCGCTGAAATGATTGGCCTGATGTTCGAACATCACCATCCGCAGCTCCTGCTGACCGGCCATATAGATATAGCCACCGATAAAGGCCAGCATCAGGCTGGGCCTGAATGGCCCGATAAATCCCAGCAGTTGGAATGGCATACCAAACAGACCGATGATAACAAAAAGGCCGCAGAAATATTTACCCACCTGAGCTGCGGTACGTGTGGCGTTAAGCCGACCGTTTTTAATCGACAGGCCTGCGCGAAGCACCCGCCCCCCATCCATAGGAAATACCGGTAGAATATTGAAAAGAAATAGTACCATATTCAGTCGACCGAGATCATGCGTAATGCTGAATGGAAGGAAAATTAAAGCCAGCACCAGACTGACTGCCGGCCCGGCCAGAGCAATCAAAATTTCTTCGCTCGGTTTTGTGGACAGGTTTGCAATTTTTGCAGCACCGCCGAACGGATAAAGCACAATCTCCTGAATATAGCCGCCTTTGGCGCGCGCAACCACAGAGTGCCCCAATTCGTGTAAAGCAATGCTCCCAAACAGGCCGATTGCCAAAATCAGAATAATTATCGGATTCACTCCTGCCGAAGCAGCCATCAGCGAAACGACGCCGATCAGGATGAGCAGCGAAATGTGCAATCTAAGCGGTATGCCCAGCACGGAACCGAGCAACAATGCATTTTTTTCCATTTTCATTCAAAAACCTTGAGAATTCAGAGTCCGACAACCTCTGCCTTTGAAGGTTCAAAAACAAGCGGAAATCGTTCTTTTTCATTCACTGACGTTGACAGATCCAAGTAAATATCCTTTTATCCGGAAATTCGGATATATGAATAATGAGCGATATTCTTGATATTTTTAAAGCACTGGCCGATGAGGGCCGTCTACGGATTCTGCGGTCGATCGATCAGGCAGAACTTTCGGTGGCGGAGCTGGTCCAGGCCTTGGAAATGCCGCAGTCCACAGTCAGTCGGCATCTTAAGCCAATGCGGGAGGCCGGTTTGGTGACTGCCCGACGCGACGGAACCTCCGTTTATTATAATCGCGGAGATTTGTTCCGCGATGCCGCCTTTGCCCAGATTCTGAATGAACGGCTTAAAGAAATTTCAGTAGCCAACCGTGATGCGGCAGCAGTTGACCGCGTGCTGGATTTCAGACGTAAAAAAAGCCGCGAGTTTTTCGATCAAATTGCCGGGCGATACGGCTCACTCACAGAACCGGGCGGCGGCTGGCAGGCATTGGCCGCCGGACTGGCAGCGGGCTTTGCCGGGCTGCGTGTCGCGGATCTGGGATGCGGAGAGGGGGCGCTGGCATTGTTGCTGGCCCGTTTTGCAAAAAAAGTCGTTGCATTTGATCAGTCGGAAAACATGCTTAAACTCGTGGCCGAAAGAGCAACCGAACAAAACGTACTCGATCAACTCGACCTGCGGGTGGGGAATCTGGAGAGCCTTACACTTTCCGGTGAAGCATTCGATGCCGTCTTTATCAGTCAGTCGTTGCATCACACCTCGAATCCGGAAGAAGTGATTCGTTCGGCGTCGGATGGATTAAAGGTGGGCGGACAGCTCGTGATTCTTGATCTGGTACGGCATGAGCACGAATGGACGCGTGAAGAGTGGGCCGACCAATGGCTGGGCTTTGAACCGCTCGAAATCCGTGAATGGTTGGGCGGGGCGGGAATTGAACCGACTGTAATCGATTCGCTGCCGGGCTCCACGCCCGACCTTTCTGTACTCATTGTTGTAGGTATGAAGAAATAATTTATTAACCAAGGAGACTTCCAATGGCTGGAAAAAAGAAAGCGACAAAGAAGACCGCTAAGAAAGCGGCTCAGAAAAAAGTGATGGATTATGTAATTGCAGATATCGGACTAGCCGAATTCGGTCGTAAAGAAATGGATCTGGCCGAATACGAAATGCCCGGTCTGATGGCACTTCGCGAAAAATACGGAAAAGAAAAACCGCTGAAAGGTGCGCGTATTACCGGATCGCTTCACATGACCATCCAGACCGCCATGCTGATCGAAACCCTGCAGGCACTCGGGGCCAAAGTTCGCTGGGCCAGCTGCAACATTTTCTCGACGCAGGATCACGCGGCGGCGGTGATTGCCAAAGCCGGCACACCGGTCTTCGCGGTGAAGGGCGAGTCCCTTGAAGAATATTGGGAATACACCGACCGCATTCTCGACTGGGGCAACGGCAAAGGGCCAAACGTGATTCTCGACGATGGCGGCGATGCCACGATGTTTGTTCAGTTGGGTGTGAAGGCCGAAAAAGATCCGACCATCCTCGACAAGAAACCGGAGAGCGAAGAAGAAGCCGTATTTCTGGCACAGCTGAAGAAAGCGCTGAAAAAAGATCCGACCCGCTTCTCCCGCATCGCGAAAGATATCCTCGGTGTTTCCGAAGAAACCACCACCGGCGTGCATCGGCTGTATCAGCTGGAAGAAAAGGGCGAACTGCTTTTCCCGGCATTCAACGTCAACGATTCAGTCACGAAATCCAAATTCGACAACCTCTATGGTTGCCGCCATTCGCTCGTCGATTCCATTATGCGTGCCACCGACGTGATGCTTTCCGGCAAAGTCGCCGTAGTTGCCGGTTATGGCGATGTCGGCAAAGGCTGTGCCCAGTCCCTCGCCGGTCAGGGAGCGCGTGTAATCGTTACCGAAATCGATCCAATCTGCGCACTGCAGGCGGCGATGGAAGGTTACGAAGTCATGAACATGAACGATGCCACATTGATCGGCGACGTTTTCGTGACCACCACCGGCAACTGCGATGTCATCACCGAACGCCACATGAAAAAGATGAAAGATATGGCGATCGTCTGCAACATCGGCCACTTCGATTCTGAAATTCAGGTTGAAAAGATGAAGAAGTACAAGTGGACCAACATTAAGCCTCAGGTCGACAAAATCACGATGCCGAAAGGCAACAGCATTATCCTGCTGGCCGAAGGCCGTCTGGTGAACCTGGGTTGTGCAACCGGACATCCGAGCTTTGTGATGTCCAACAGCTTCACCAACCAGGTGCTGGCGCAGATGGAGCTTTACTGCAACCCGGGAAAATATCCGGTCGGCGTTTACGTACTTCCGAAATTCCTGGACGAAGAAGTGGCCCGACTGCACCTTGAAAAAGTTGGCGTGAAGCTTGATACGCTCACTAACAAGCAGGCGAAGTATCTGGGTATTCCAAAAGCCGGCCCGTTCAAGCCCGAACACTATCGGTACTAAGTTTTCCAATCATTGGAAAAAAGAAGGGCGGCTTTCGAGCCGCCCTTTTTGTTTACTACTAGCCCGGTTTACTAATCCGCCATTTGACTTTCCAGCTGTTTAGGATTCTTGGCCTGTTCATCTTTTACATCGCTGTGTTTGAAGATGATACGGTCCATATTATAGCGCTGGGAGCGACCGGAAATTGTGAGCGTATATTTTTCGCCGGCTTTCAGCTTATAAACCGCCGGCCACTTTTTGTGCTGCACGTCGAGCTTTTCTGACCAACCCCACCCATCGGCACTGCCGCCATACAGCTTTGTATCAGACGTCAGGATGTCCAGCGGAGTGTTTCCACCAACATCGAAGTCTCCTTCCAAGCGCACATAACAATCGTTGCACTTATCAGGGGCCTCGTCTTCCAGCCTTTTATGGCACCGAATCATCAGAGTATAGATTCCATCTTTATCCACTGTGAACGTATACTCTAATGGATCCTGAGCAGGCCCGGTGGCCGGTTTATTCCCCGTAAATTCAAAATGACATTCCCCGGTGTATCCCGCGACCGTCTTTTTTTCCTGCCAGTCACCTTTGGATGATTCGGTGGACTCCGCCTCCATAATCACAAGGCCATCTTTCCCTTTAAATACGGGAGCGGCAAACGACGAGCAAACGATGCACACGGTTATTATCGCGATGATTTTTTTCATTCAGCCTCTCCTGTTATTTTTTTATGACCACAACCCAGTCCTGCGCAGCATCGGCGGGAGGCAGGCCCAATGCCTGAACCTCTCCAGCTTTGATCGACTTTACCGATCCGCGTTGCAGATTTCCGCCAGTCCGCGGATTAAACCAAAATACATCGAACGCGCCCGATGCATCGGACAGATCCAACGAAGCCCCCTCGCCCGTTCGAAGATATACCAGGTAGAACGCGTCCGGCTTCGCAAGACAGTAGGCGCTGTTGTTATTCTCCGGATTTCCAACCAACGCATTGGCATTGATCATTTCCCAGAACGGCACGTTTTCATCCTGAAAGAAATTGAGTGCAATGCGGCTGTAGTCCCAGGTTTGATCGCGGCTCCGCCAGTTTTCCGCCAGCAGATCATTTTCCGGAAGGCGGTAACCGAAATAATATTCGACGCCGGTACCGCCGGCCATCAGGGTTCCCCACAATACTTCCGCACGAATTTCATCAATGGTCGGAACTTTGAGCGGCCGCTTACCCTTATTGATTTCAACCAGCGCCTCAGCCATACCAGGCCAATCCGGATCCGGCGGGGTACCCGAGCCTGCATTTCCGGCCTCGTCGAACGCCACGATCCACGGATGTCCGGATGCTTCCGACTTCGTGACCCACTTCAGTGTGTCTTCATGCGTTTTTGCCACATCGCTGTTTTGGATGGAGACCCCGGACAGTGCATCTTCACGACCGACAAACCAGTCATACACCTTGTCCTGCTGATTCGGGTAGGTGTGCAACACGAGATTATGCCCATAAGGATCGGTGTTCCGAATATAGGAAATCTGCGGATCGAGTTCATCCAGCTCCTGCGTATTTTCTTCGCCGAGGTTCCAGTTTAATGCGAGGTTATGCCCGAAACGAGCAATCATTTCGCGCAGATAGGCCTCCCGTTCAACGCCGAATTTTCCGCTGTCCAGAGCATTATTTTTGCCTTGTTCGTTCTTCCCGCGCAGATCGTCATTTTCGGTTTCCTGCAGCTTAAAGTGCAGATACATGCCCTCCGCTGTTCCATGATCAAAAACAATGCCCCACTGATCCAGTTTTGAGCAATCGAAATGGAGCTTGTCCTCGCGAGCTACATGCGGCCAAACGTTGTCGCCGTCACCACCGGCATTATAGGTCAGGAAAGAAAATGCATTCACCCCTTTATCCGACAAGTAGTTTACGGCACCAATCAAGCCCTTCCCCTTGCCGCCCTGCCAGGTCGGATCACCCTCGTTCCAATCCTTGGAATGAGGTGCAAAGGTTTTCAACGGCACGTTTTTCTTGTTAGCCACTGTGTTGTCAAAGTCGGCGTATCCCAACAGGGTTTCCGGCGCATCGGCCCCGGCTTTCAGGAACCATTCACCGGAATCCGCATAACGTAAATAGCGGGTTCCAGTATGCTGCAGGCGGCCTTTACCTCGTAAATCGCGCCCGGACTTATCGGATGCCCCAACGATGAACTCACCTTCAATGCCATCATATTCCGTTCCATCAAAAGCAATTGAATAGTTCCATGTGCCCGCTTTATCGGGAGAGAGATGCGCACGCCATTTTGTTCCGGACTCGGCCGAGGTTTCCCCGGCATTGCCGTCTGCGGCAAAATAGCCCGGCACCACATATTCAGGCTCTCCTGATTCATGCACAAAAGTCACATCCATGCGGCGATCAACAAACGGATTTGGTTTGTTATCGAGCTCGTGTGCATACGGCCCGTCCAGCGTCAGCGTCACCTTATGCCATTTTTTAAGATCCCCCGAAACGACAACCGTTCCATCTCCATCTGGCAATCGTTTCCCATGCAACGGAGCGAGCGCCACCGAATTCACCGTTGATTTTGTGGTTGCTGCAACGAGCGGCTCACCGCCATCAACCGGGATAAACTGCAGAAATGCCCAACGTGCCCGGCTCCACTCCTTGCCATCGGCCGAAGCAATCGCTCCCTTCACCCGAACCATGTCACCATCATGGATCGTCACCTTTTTCCAGACTTTGGAAAAAACGGCTCCCTCTTCATACGTCTCCGTGCTGATCGGACACGTTACTTTGCCCAGACTGCCGGATTCGATCAGGACCTCAAAACCGGACTGCCCATCATTTTCGCCGACCATCTGGAGAACCACATCGTAGACTCCATCGCGAAAAGGAAATACCAGACTGGCCGAACCGGTCTGATCCTTATCCGGATTCACAGCCAGCCACTTGCCTTTGTCCTTATAAAAACCGCTCTCGATTGAAAAATTAACTGCTGAAATTTTTCCAACCTCTGGAAGCTCCGCCCACACAACCCCGGTCGCCAATACGATCCATGATAGCATTCTTAACATTCGCTCACTCCCTTCGTCTGAGTCTCTCAACAGTACGCATAACTCACGGAATTTAGTCTATATTACTGAGGTTTTCTAAACAATTAATCACGGATGTGCATAAAAAACGGCACATGAGAGGGGAAGATTCTCATGCACCGTTCGGACATCCCATGATGTCTCTGAGATCAATGATTCATCATAGCCGCTTTTTTTATAACTCGAAAGTTTCGCTTGCGACCTTCGTGATTTTTTTAAATCATCATGTGATGACTGTAGAACGACGCAACCTGAAAAATATTGTTCTGAAATGCTGACACAAAAAACGCCCGCAGGTTTCACGGACGTTTTCGCAAATTATTTGGAAAGGAGTCAGGCCACCTCAGGCCGCGGCATTTCCCGAACCCGCAGCGGCAGCGATGCCAGCGCAATGCCATCGATGGTCAAATTAATCTGATAATCTGCAAATTCATCGAATTTCACATTTTGGAAATTAAGGATGAGGTTCACGGCAACAGATCCGATATCCGCGCCCATTCTGGGGTTCACATCCCCTTCCATGGGTTTGAACACCGGAATGCCATCGGGATTTACCAACTCCAATTTAACCCCATGGCGGCCCTCTTCCATTTTATCGAACCGAATACGCAGCGCAATGGCGCAGGCCGGATGCATCACTGGAAGTTTCCCCGCGTAGATTTGATCAAAAGTGCCGAGCAGGTTCAGCTTCCCATGGTTATCCGTCGCGGCATCGCACAATGCAAATACTTCAATTTTCATATCCAATCTCCATAGCTAAACGGTAGGCGATGGTTTCAATGGAAGAAAGTTAAATAGTCGAAAGTTTGGTATTTACACTTTTCCCCTGGCTGAATTCCCAGTTTCAGCTTTCAAGTTTCATTCAATCCGTAACCGCGCCTTCTGAAGCCGGCCCGACCAGCCGGGCATATTTCCCGAGCGCACCGGATTTATGTTTCGGGCGTGGTTGTTTCCAGGCATTGGAACGCCGCTCCAGCTCTACTTTTGAAATTTTAAGTTCAATCGAGCGTCTGTTCGCATCGATTGAAATGACATCCCCATTCTTCACCAGAGCCAACGGCCCGCCCACAAAAGCTTCCGGCGTGATATGCCCGATCACGAAACCATGGCTTCCGCCGGAAAAACGGCCATCCGTAATCAGCGCAACATCATTGCCCAGCCCGCGCCCCATGATGGCCGAGGTCGGCGAAAGCATTTCGCGCATGCCCGGTCCTCCCTGCGGACCTTCATATCGGATCACAACCACATGGCCTGCTTTTACGGAACCGTCCAGAATTTTCTTCAGCGCCTGCTCTTCCGAATTATAGACGATCGCCTTACCTTCAAACTGCATTCCCTGTTTACCCGAAATTTTGGCCACGGCACCATCGGGTGCCAAGTTTCCTTTAAGCACCACCAGGTGACCCTGCTTTTTCACCGGACGACTGAACGGGCGGATGATGTCCTGCTTTTTCGGATAGGGTTTCACTAACGCCAGATTCTGTTTCAGTGTCTTCCCGGTCACCGTCATGCAATCACCATCGATCAGGCCCTCTTTCATCAGGCGAACCATCAGCGGAGCAACGCCGCCGATGGCAGCGAGATCAGCCATCACATACTTCCCACTGGGTTTTAGGTCCGCCAACACCGGAACCTTTTTTCCAACGGCGGTAAAGTCGGCCAGCTTAAGGCGCACCTTGGCAGACTTTGCCATCGCCAGCAGGTGGAGCACCGCATTGGTTGACCCTCCCAAAGCCATCACCACCGCAATGGCATTCAGGAATGCAGTGCGCGTCATGATGTCTGAAGGCTTTATGCCCCGTTCAATCAGATGCAGCACCGCCCGGCCGGCCGCATGTGCTTCTTCTGATTTCTCCCGGGAGGCTGCGACCCGTGATGAACTGTTCGGTAGGCTCATGCCCATGGCCTCGATCGCCGATGCCATCGTGTTGGCCGTGTACATTCCGCCACAGGAACCTTCGCCCGGGATGGCGGCCCGTTCAATTTGGGTCAGCTCCTGCGAGGTGATTTCTCCCTTGGCATGCTGCCCCACGGCTTCAAAAACAGATACAATATCGATATCCTTGCCGCAATAGCACCCCGGTTTAATACTGCCACCATACACAAAAACCGACGGACGGTTCAGCCGCGCCAAGGCAATCAGGCACCCCGGCATATTTTTATCGCACCCACCGAAAGCCACCACACCATCAAACCCTTCACAGGCCGTGACTGCTTCAATGGAATCGGCGATAATTTCACGGGACACCAACGAATATTTCATGCCCTCAGTTCCCATGGAAATTCCATCGGATATAGAAATCGTATTAAACAGAACGGATTTGCCGCCGGCCACGGCAACGCCCTTTTCGGCCTCCGCCGCCAACCGGTTAATATGCATGTTGCAGGGCGTGACCATATTCCAGGTGGACGCAATACCGACCTGCGGTTTTTTAAAGTCGGCATCGCTGAAACCGACGGCACGTAGCATCGCGCGACTTGGAGCGCGTTCCACCCCATCAACAACGGTTGAAGAAAAGGGACGTTTATCTTTCCCGAATGTTTTTGCACTCATCAGGTATGCCTCCGTAATTTCGGTCAGTCTAGAAGGCTTTCACGGTGTTGCAACCCATTTTTAAGAGGAATTCCCAGGTTTGGAAAATCGCCTTGCCACGCATTGAAATTTCTCATGTTTGATACCCCTTGGTTCCAGCACTCTCGACTTACTGGCAAAAAACACCAGAGTTTACAGCACAACGCTCTTTTTTTGAAGCTTCTGGCACACTGTTTGCATGAGACTAGGGACAGCACAAGTTAAGGGGTTCACATGAAAACATGGTCAATAGTTGCAGTGGAAGTCTCGATGGCCCTGACCGGCATTGCGATGATCGGTCTAATGGTACTCGTGGCATTGAGTTAATTTAAGGGATATTCTCCCGTGGTTCCAATGATTGGAAAAAATCCTCCTCCCGGATTTCCAATCATTGGAACCTTTTTATATACGCGCGGGCTTCGTCGATGATTTCCGCCTCGCCCTCCACATGCCCGCCCTGCATCAGTATTTTCCCATCGCATATCACCGTATCAATGCAGGTTGAGTCCGCACTGTAGACCAGATCGTCGATCAGGTTATACCCGGGAACAAGCCGCGGGTTATTCAGATCTATCAGCACACAATCTGCAAGTTTTCCCTCGGCAATTTCGCCACAGTCCAATCCCAAGGCCGCAGCCCCGTTGCCGGTGGCCATCTTAAACACCGCTTCAGCCGGAAGAACCGTCGGATCGTCGTGGAGCAGTTTGGCCTGCAACGCGGCGATCTTCATTTCCTCCAGCATGCAAAGATTATTATTTGAAGAGGCCCCATCCGTTCCAAGCGAAAGGTCAACTCCGGCCTGCAGAAGGCGAAGATATGGGAAACGCCCCGAAGCCAGCTTCATATTGGAAACCGGATTATGCACTACTTTCACCCGATATCGGGCCAGCAGTTCAATCTCATTATCCGTCACATGAATCACATGTGCCGCAATCACATTCGGACCCAGCACACCAATTTTTTCCAACCATTGGACGGGACGCAGACCATGCAGTTGCAGACAGTCGTCCACTTCCTTCTGTGTTTCTGAAAGATGAATGTGAAACAGAAGACCGTGTTCATCCGCGAAGGCCTTGCCCCATTTCAATGAACTTTCAGAAACGGTGTAAATTGCATGCAGCCCCAGCGCAAACCCGATCCGGTCGGAATAGGTTTTTGATTCTTCGAAAAGTTTCACCGCCTGCTCGCGCTCAGCGCGAGCCCGCTCTTCATCGTTCAAATCAATGAAGACCGATGAGAGTACCGCACGCAGTCCCATCTCTTCCACCGCTCGGGCCACGCCGTGGTAATGCCAATACATATCGTTAAAACAGGTGGTGCCGGACTTAATCATTTCCAGACAGGCCAATCTCGCTCCATGATAAATATCCTCTTCCGAGAGCTTAGCCTCCAGCGGCCAGATATAGTTTGTCAGCCAGTCGTGCAGCTCCAGATCATCTGCATAGCTGCGCATCAGCGTCATCGACGCATGCGTATGCATATTAACAAATCCGGGAATAATGGCTTTCCCGTTTCCATCAACCACCTCCGCGCCCTCAGCCTGAAGCCCCTCTCCCAGTTCACTGAAACGGTTACCTTCAATCCGGACATCAATTTTCGATCCATTCAATTCTACATTTTTAATTAATAGACCCATTCGAATTCCCCAACTATTTAATCCAGATTTATATCAGCTCTTTTAAACGTTAAATTGCCCGGGACGTCCTATCAACCACCAACTATCAACCAACAACCGATTTATCTTCCAACCGTTGGAAAAGAATTGCTTTAATGCAACCTTTATCAAGGAGAATACATATGAAGCTTTTTGTACCGGGAAGAATCTGTCTGTTTGGGGAACACTCCGACTGGGCCGGCGGGTATCGACGAATTAATGCAGATATCGAAAAAGGCTCTGCACTCATCGTCGGAACCAATCAGGGTCTTTATGCGGATGTCAAACCCCACCCCGACAAACTGATACTGAAAGCGTGCTTCGAAGACGGACGGCGCAAAGGTCCGTTCGAAATTCCGATGGAACGCGAAGCATTATTGAAAGAAGCCATGAAGGGCGGCTTCACCAGCTATGCCGCCGGTGTTGCTTATCAAATCCTGACGCACTATCGGGTACGCGGTCTTGAGATCGATAACTACCACACCGATCTGCCCCTCCAGAAAGGGCTCTCCTCTTCGGCAGCCATCTGTGTGCTGGTCGCCCGCGCCTTTAACCGGCTGTATGACCTGAAGATGACTGTGCGCGGTGAAATGGAATATGCCTATCTCGGCGAAATCACCACGCCCTCACGCTGCGGGCGTCTGGATCAGGGATGTGCCTACGGCAACCGCCCTGTTAAAATGATTTTTGATGGAGACCGGTTGGATGTGGAAGAATTGAATGTTCCCCAACCACTCCACTATGTGATCGTCGATCTGAAAGCGTTCAAAGACACGAAGGAAATTCTGGCGAAGCTGAACCAGTGCTATCCCTTCGCCGAAGACGATGTGCAGAAAAAAGTGCAGGAATATCTGGGGCCGCTCAATGCCGAGATTAACAGCCGCGCTTCAGAGGCCATCCGTTTAGGCGATGCAGAGACCGTCGGAAAGCTGATGAGCGAGGCGCAGGCAAAATTTGATGAACATCTGCAACCGGCCTGCCCATCCCAGCTCACCTCGCCGGTACTGCATAAACTGCTTGCTTATGAACCGCTTCAGGAATATGTGCTCGGCGGCAAAGGCGTCGGCTCGCAGGGCGATGGCACCGCCCAGTTTCTCGTTAAAGACGAGGCCGCCCAAAACAAGGTCATCGAGATCATTGAACGCGACCTGAAAATGCCTTGCATGAAACTTGATATTGAGTCGGTAAACCGCCTACGCAAAGCCGTCATTCCGGCGGCCGGCTTCGGCAACCAGCTATTCCCGTCTACCAAAACGCTGAAGAAAGAAATGTTCCCGATCATCGATCGCGATGGACGAGCCAAGCCCGTAATTATGGCCATTGTTGAGCAGGTGCTGGAGGCCGGGATTGAAGAGGTCGGGATTATTATTCAGGAGGCGGACCGCGAACTGTTTGAAGATTTCTTCCACAAACATCTGGCTGTGGAGCATGCGAACAAACTTTCAAAAGAAGATCAGCGCTATATGCAACACATCATGGATATCGGGAACAAGGTGACCCTCCTGATTCAGGAATCGCAGGAAGGATTCGGCCATGCCGTGTACTGCGCTAAAGACTGGGTGGGCAACGAACCGTTTATCCTGATGCTGGGCGACCACCTGTTTGCATCCGATACCGACACTCCCTGCATCCAGCAGCTGATTGAGCTTTATGAAAAGACAGGACGAAGTGTCGTTGGCTTGCGAGAAACACCTGCTGAAAAAGTGAAACAGTTCGGCTGTGCTACGGGTGTTTGGGAGGAAACAAATAAACTATCCATCACGGAATTTGCTGAAAAGCCATCGGTTGAATACGCCAGGGAACATCTGGAAACGCAAAACGTGAAAGATGACCACGTCCTTACCATCTTCGGGCAATACATTCTGACCCCGCACATTTTCCAACTGTTGGAAGAAAACATCAGCCGGAAAATGCGTGAAGGCGGCGCATTCCAACTCACCTCCTGTCTGGACCGACTACGCCAGGAAGAAGGGTTTGTCGGTCTGCGCATCAAAGGACGCCGTTTTGACATCGGCAACCCGGAAGACTACCGCCAGACGATTATTGACTATCAGAATTCGTAGAATTCGGTTTGGTGTTTGGTGTTTGGTGTTTGGTGTTTGGTGTTATTTTTTTACTATCAACCGCCAACATCAAACTCCAAACTGCGTTTAATAGGCTCCGCCGCCGCCACAAACGGCTTTAAAGGTCCGTACGAGAATCACAATATCAAGCCAGATTGACCAGTTGCGAACGTAATACGGGTCCCATTTTTCCATCCCGGCTGTACCTACATCACTGCGACCGGAAACCTGCCACAAACCGGTTATGCCCGGTTGCACCTTATCCCTCAAAAACTGGACCTGATCCGGCAGATCTTTAAAGTGGTAATCGGGAAGCGGGCGCGGGCCTACCAATGACATTGTACCCCGGAGCACATTCAGCAATTGCGGGATTTCATCCAGCGACGTTTTACGCAGGAAATTTCCAACCTTTGTAATGCGCGGGTCTTTCTTCAGTTTGAAATGCAATTCCCATTCGGCCTTCAGAGCAGGATCTTTCTTCAGTGCTTTTTCCAGGACCTTTTCGGCATCCGGAACCATGGTGCGGAATTTCGCGGTGCGGAATGTTCCGCCCGTGCGGCCGATACGCGGCTGGAGAAACATCGGATTTTTTCGATCTTCCAGCCAGATCAACACATAGAGAAACGCCATTAGCGGCGCCCATAGCGGCAGGGTGAACAACACCAATGAGAGATCAATGAAGCGTTTAAAAAGTCGAGCAAACGGGTTGAGTAGATTCTTCGTAATTTCCAGACCGAGGATACCCTGCAGATCGCGTGGAATCACCCATAGTGAAGGAGCGTCTTCCAAGTCGGGAATCAGGATCACTTTACGATATACTTCCAGCGGTCCTTCCAGGATTTCGACCACCTGATGTCGGGAACGACGGGTGCCGGTAATAACAATCGCCACGGGAGTTCTATGGGTTGTATGATGCAGATTCCCCAGTACAGACACCCCGCTAATCACATTTCCAAGCGGGACATCATCCGTAAAAATGGCGGAAGGGATATATCCCAGACTCTTTTCTGCACGCAGTGCATTAAGAATGGTTTCAACCGACCTGCGATCCCCATAGAGAGAAACCGGAACACCCCACTGTCCGATTTTAATCACGATGCCGCGCGTTATCGATCTTGCCAGCGGAATCAGAATGGCACTCAACAGATAAGTAAATAGAAATACGATACGACTTTTTGAAATATCCACTTTGGTCAAAAAGGAAATGATCAGAACCACTGTGAACATAATAAAGAGTGCTTTCTGGATCTTACGCAATTCATCCACTACTCCCAGTCCCCAGCCCGGCAGCAGTCGGGCCAATACAGAGACGACAAACCAAACCGGAGCAATGTAGACCCCGTAACCCAAACTGAACGGAACTTCATTTATCCAGAGCAACAGCAACTTACCGACGCAAAGCGCCAGAATCACCATCAAGGCATCCGACGCTGCAATTGCACAGGCGTTTAACACAAAACGCCTGTAAAATTTGGGATACTCTCTCCCCGAATCAATATTGATTACTTTTTTTCTCAACACCACTCCCCAGTAAAAAACCGAAAATAAAATGCCCATTTCTAGTATATATTACTAGCTCATAGTTTGTCGCAAAAGTTCACCATTACGGTTCCATCAACTGGAAAAGGTCTTCTAATGATCCCGATTCCGTTTCAACATCTGCATCCAACTGATTGATTAGATCGCTGGTTTTCAGTTCCTGAGCTCTGGTCGTTATTTCTTCGGCCTTCGTCAGATCCCCATCGGATATACTATTGGTGAGTTTCTTTTCCAACCATTGGATATTTTTGCGAGACGACGGGGTGCGCTTAACCGTTTCCATCTGTTGAAAAACTGTTAAAGCCGCAGCATATTGCCCCGACTTCCGAAGCTCTATCCCGAGCATCCACCAATAATGATCGTTAAACTTCCGATAACGACAAGCCTCGCGAAGAAGGCCGAGGCCCCTCGTTTCCAGATTTTCACCCACAGCCGATTCCTGAATTTCCTCAGCTCCCTGACCTCTCTCAGCTATTCTGCTGAGAAACAGCAGACACCGGCCCAGGCCGATCAGGCTCTCCGGATCTTTCGGGTTGTACAGGAGGGCCTGCTCATACCAGCCGCGCTCTTCCTCTGCCAACCGTATTTTTTCCTCCATATCCAGACAGTACCACCGTTCATTATGCTTCAGTTTTCCCATACCCTGATATGCACGCCAATTGGTTCGATCCAGCTTCACCGCCCGCTGATACCCTATTTCAGCCTGCCCAACCCGCTCCGGCGAAACCGGTTTAACATCTACCTTTCGATCAGCCAGATGACGAAAGATCGAAGACGTCATCGTCTGCATACAGAAAGCGGTTCCCCCCAGAAATGCGATTGACAGCAGCCATGAAAATGCAACAAGCATCCCGGGTTTAAAGTTGCTGGTTCGTGATTGCCGGGATTCAGGAAGCTCGGAGCTTTGTGACTCATGCAGGTTATCGGGTGCCTGAGAGTTCGCCTCTGCTCGCCCCTCACCCTTTTGGTTTCCTCGCCTGCTGGCCCGCCGAAGCGGACCAACGGCCAGAGCGGCAAGCAGAGCAAAAACTATAGCGTTCGGGAATACATGCATTTCAAAATCGAAGAACGAATGTACCATAGAGCCGGCCACGGCCCCCAGAAACGCAAAGCCGAAAAAGGCATGCCGCGTCTCTTCTGCACGCAGTGATTTTACCAAAACCCAGACAGAGCCATATATCCAGGCCAAGGCAAACAACCCGAAACCGATCCATCCAAATTCAGCCGTCAGCTCCAAATATTCATTGTGTGGATGCCCGGTAACAATTTGATTTCCTTTAAATCGATTCCGGAATTCCGGATAGGCATAGCGAAAGGTTCCCGGCCCAAACCCTGACACAGGAGAAGCACTAATCATATCGAGTGTATCCATCCATGTCAGAGGACGGAAATCTGGGGAATCACTCCCGACGCCTCCATTCGACTGGGCCTGGAGAAACTGGACCACAGGTGTCATCCGTCGTTGGAAGGTTTCCGAATAACGCCACGCCCCGAACAGAAGCAGTAGCGAACACAGCGGAACAATAATTACTAAAGCCGCAAAAAGTTTTTTACTGCGCCGCAGTGCCATCAGACAAACAACCACTCCGATACCGGCAATACTGCCCAACCAGCCAGCCCTGGATTCCGACAGAAAAAGCGGCGGCATGAAAATCAGAAAACTGTATCCGGCCAGGATCTTAAGATAGAGGCCTGCCTGGGGTATAAACAGCAATGCCAGACAGAACGGCAGCAGCATCTGCATCAGGTGTGCAAAGTGGTTCGGGCATATGTACGTCGATGCCAGACGGCCATCATAGTGATCGGTGTAGCGCACGTTCCAAAGTATGGATTCGGGCGATTTGATGTGAACCACCAGCCCATACAGAGCCGTGAGCATTACAAAAAAGATCAGCCAGCCCAGCACAATCCGATTGTCCTTGAATGAAGTCAGCTCCTGACCCCAAACGATGTAGGCACCGATCACCGCCCCGAAAAACAGCATCCGGACCTTGGCATCAAACGGCATAACTGCCGCCGGAATCAACGTGATTCCCCAAAGAAGGAAGAGCAACCATAAGGTACTTGAGGTTGGAAGTTTGCGGTTTGAGGTTTGGAATAATTCCGGATTCCGGCACACGGCAGATAACTGCCAGCTCTTTTTTATCAATGCACAGGAAACAGCTGCATAGGCCAACAGAAACACCGGCCCCAGTACCCAGGACTTATCCGGCCCGACCACTCCGTAGAACAGAAAACTGCAAATCGTGAGAATAAAAAGAAGTAGTGCACTCATATTGAATAATAATTTAACGCGTTCTCCACACCGTCACGAAAGGATCGCTTTTCTGTGAAACCCAGCGAACCCTGCAGTGAGGTATCGCCGCCGCGGGCAAACACGCCCTCCGGCGTGTTCGAGGTGCCCTTCACCTCCGGTTTGAATCCAAGAATATCAGAAGCGGTCTCCACAAAATCAACAAAGCTTGTGAAAATTCCGGTCGAAAGATTGATCGCGGAGCCGTCATCGACCTGATCCATCGTCTGCAAGACGCCGGAAATACAATCGTCAATATGAATAAAATCGCGCATTTGCCGTCCGGTTCCCCATACTCCGATTTCCTTTGCGCCCTGGTTCGCCAGCACTCGTTTACAGATGCTGGGGAATGGATAGGTATCGTCCTGATCCTCGCCGTATCCCGAAAACGGACGATAGGACACGGATTTCAGACCATGCTTTTCATAGGCCAGTCGTGCGCAATATTCATGCGTCAGTTTTGCCCATCCATAGGTCAGATCCGGCATACCTAGTTTTTCATCAAACGAGATCATATCTTCTTTAAGCAGGACATAATGATCCGGGCGTTGCAAATGAATCGGATAAGCCGCACTCGAACTGAATACAATGGTCTTTTCCGGCTTTGCCTTTGCAGCCCATTGCCAGTATTCGGCATCAATTGATAGATCATCTGCAACCGCTAAAGGGTTATTTTCAATCATAGCCCGCCCCCCCACCATGGCCGCTAAGTGAAATGCATAGTCGAAGTCTGTCTCCTGATGCTGTTTAAACCAGTCCCGGCAGTCTTCTTTGGCATAGTGAAACGAATCAAAATCCAGAGGTTGGAAAAGTGGCCATGCTTCAGGCTCAAGGGCACCGCTCAACGGTTCCATGATATCCACACAGTGTATTTCATGCCCTTGCGGCAGCAACCTCTGAACAAAGTGCCGGCCGACAAATCCGCATCCACCTGTAATCAGAATTTTACCCACAAAACCTCCTTAAACCGTTTAATACCAATTTCAGCTTGGTATTATTTCTTTTAGACTTGGCAGGCGAGGCGCCCGCGATACGTACCGCAGGCGTCTCGCCTGCCCCATAGCAAAATCCAACCTAAATTGGCATAAGATAAAAGCGGTGTCCAGCCACCGCACACCAAAGCGGCTAAGCCGCAATGCCCTAAAACTTAGATTCTTTTTGTAATCTGTAAATTCCCCCAAACTCGTCCTCATCAACTATTCCAAACATTGGAAACAGCTCCGTTCCCGTTTCCACCATACGACCATACATGTCCGGGGACCGCACTCCCATTGATTCCAAGGGTTGGAAAAATGAATTGAAAGCGTATGCATTCCCCCCGTTGTTTCCAAGTTCTTCCTTAATCAGGTCCGCCGATACTTCACTGCTATTAATCAAACGGGCCGGGCAGTAATAGTTCAGATAAAAAATAAGTATTGGCTCATAACTTGTCAGAACCAAGTCATCTGCAGTTGAATGCTCAAGTAACCAGGCCGACTTCTGAGTATGATAGTCAGAGGATTCAGACATCACCGGGAACAAACCACCAATCAGGTTATGCGAAAAAAGTAACACAATCAGCAACCAACTGAATCGGCTCATAGAGCCAAAACTACACCCGTTCATCGTTGTGGCGTTGGCTCTAAGAGGCAATAAAACTCCTGCCAGCAACCAAAACGGAACAAGCGCCATAATCCACAGCTCGGGACTGCCCGCCTCCGTGCGAATCACCGCAAGGGCGTAAAGCACCAGCCAAACCAGCGAGCAGATAGTCAGTGGTTTGAGGTTTCGAGCTTTCAGCTCAGGGCCGTCATCTTTGCGCGCCTGCGATCTCCTGCAAAGAGTCACTCCAAACCATAAACACCAAACCAAGATCAGCGATAACGTCGCAACGCCCGCCCAAGGAATCCATCCTGTCATTTTCGAAGCCATGTAGAATTCTTCATCGAGCATCCGGGAAGGAAAGAGGTTTGAAAGCAGTTCGCGGAACCATTCAAACCCAAACAGGAAATTGGCCGAGACCAGATTCTGCCCAAAGGCAATGCCGCCGCGCAACAAGTTCGACAAAGTAACGCCACCCTCTACTGCATGATGCTGAGCACCCAGCTCTGAAAAATCCAACCATGGGGAGCAAACCGCATAACCGATCACCACCAGCAGTCCCGTCAGTACTCCATGGAGCAATGCCTTTTTCCAATCTTTGGATAGCAGATAATACAACGGAATAATCAGCAACAACGGAATCAGGTTCAATAAGTGCACCAGAATTCCCAATGCCGAAACCGCCGCACCCCAGCACACGTTACCCCGCAGCACTAAGCACCAAGCACCAAGCACGAACGCACTCGCTAAGATATATGTCTCCGCTTCATTGGCGTACCGCCAGAAACCGTAGGAGAAGGCGAGCAGAAGTGTGGTTTGAAGTTTTAGGTTCGGGGTTTGGTGGTCTGGAGAGGCATCGGCCTCGATGCCTTTGGCCGGCGAGGCCGCCAGCCTTCCAATAAATTGATAAAAAAACAGCAAGCAAACCACCGCCAAAAGCCGGTTAATGAAAATCATGAAGGGAAAGGCATGGCCAGTATAGCCGATAGTCTGCGCCGCTCGATACGCACTTCCAAACATTGGAAGTGCCAGCACCCGGTTTACCCCAGTCTGATCTTTAAATGTACCCTGCTCCACCTGCAACGCAAAATCATACACATCCTCCGCCTCGGAATGATTCTGCGGAGCCGCAATCGAATAGATCACGAACAGAACAACTGCAATGAGCAACGGCATTAATCTGAAACTACGAATGGACACCGATACACGCTAATTTGTCTGACACCACTATGTAAGTAAAAAAGCTCTGAAATACAAAGATTTCAGAGCCCTTCTCCTGATCGTTCAACACCCCCGTGCACCAGAATATCCTTACCCCACTGCGATTAACTATTCATCCGCTTCAGGATATGCTTCGCGCGGATCCATTGCTTTAGGGTTTGGAAAACAAAACGTGGATTTCCAATCAGATAGCGCCGCCATAGGCGTTTGGGTTCGGTGCACAATCGAAACAGCCATTCCAGTCCTGATTTCATCATCCAGCGAGGAGCCTGTCGAACATGGCCCGCATGGAAATTGAAAGCCGCGCCTACGGCTAGAATCGCCGCGCAGTTTAATTTCGGTCGAAATTCTGACACCCAGTAATCCTGCTTCGGTGTACCCAGTCCGCACCAAACGACATCCGGTTCAGCCTCATTAATTCGTTCAGCCACTTCATCCTTCTCCGCATCTTCCAAAGCTCGGAACGGCGGCGAATACATGCCTGCAATTTTCAATTTTGGAAATTTCACCAGCAGATTATTTTTTAACTCCGCCAGTACTTCATCGGTCGCTCCATAGAAATAGTGACTGTACCCTGTAACTTCACTCAACGCGCATAGGTTCAACATTAGGTCGGGGCCATACACCCGCGTTGCGCCTTGAAATCCAAAGTGCTTTGCCAACCAAACCAGCGGCATGCCATCCGTTGTGGCCATTCCCGCATCCATCACAATACGGGCCATGTCGGGACGATCATAACATTGCACAACGGTATCGGCCGTACAGATATTCACATAATGCTTTTGCCCTGTATCCACCCAGTTAGCTACCCGATCACGGGCACTTTCCATCGTCATGGCAGACAGCGACACACAGCCGGCAGGAAAACGATCATACCCCTCTTCATCTTTGTAGGGTTCTATAGATCGTTCATGACGGAACATCGGAAATTTTTTCAGATGTAGAATCTGAGCAAATACCTTCAATACAAACATCGGATTATCGGGAATATATCGTTTCCAAAGCCGCGGCTGTTTAATGCCGCGATGCAGCCACTGCAGCCCTGCATATTTAATCCAGTCCGGCGCATCTTTTTCCACCCCGGCATTTACATCAAAAGCGTAGCCCACCGGGCAGATAATCTTACACTTTAGCCGGTCACGAATATGATCCATGAAATAAAGTTGTTTCGGCGTACTGATTCCAATCCAGAAAACGTCCGTGTTTGAAGCATTCACTTCTTCCACAAGCGCATCCTCTTCTTCAGCGGTCAAAGGCCGGAATGGCGGACAGCAAATTCCGGAAATCTGAATTTTCGGATGCTTTACCTCAAGCACCTCCTTCAGCTTTTCCACAATACCTGGCGCGGCCCCCCAGAAATAATGACGCCAACCTTTGTCTTCGCCATACGCACAGGCATCGCGCAGCAGATCCGGACCATAAACCCGCTCAATCTGACGCTGCCCAAACAACCTGCCCAACCAGACCAGCGGCATTCCATCCGGCGTATTTAAAACCGACTCATTCAGAATTCGCTGCAATTTTTGTTTTCGTCTGGATTCGACAATGCCTGCCACCCCCATCGCAGTGGTCATCGCCGGAAGTTTGGTCCAGAGACCGGACGACAATTTAAATATTTCCGATGTCCAATGTCCAATGTCCGATTTGAGGGTCTGCGACACATCTCCCATTTCTAAAGAGCCAGTTTCATCTTGGCTCGGATACATATACGCCGAGTTTGCAGTCTGCAGTTTGGAGTTAGAAGATGCTCCCGGCTCCATGCTTCCAGCTTCATGCTCGATTATTTCCCTAAATAATTCGAGGCAATCGTCCATATTCACAGCATCAATGCCAACGCCCAGAATATTGAATCGTCGATCCGCAAGAGATTTCTTACGAATCACGTAAAGAAGGTTCATTACAGTAAAAATAAAAATACCGATCGAAACTCCGATTAGACTTTCCGCAAAATCCACAAAAGATACGACACGGCTTGGAGCAAGCACCTGAAGTAACTCTGTCTGGAGGGACCATAAAAATCCCACAACATACAGAAGCCCAACCCGACCCCAATACGTTTTTTTCAATCCAGGGTCGATGGGAAATAAAAAGCAAACTCCAAGTGCTAATCCAAACAGGCCGAATAATCCAATCTGTCCCGCTCGATGCACATCAAATTCCGACAGACTTTCTAGATATTGAATGAGGTGTTCATGCAAACTGAACTCCTTAAACATATTCTTACCGTAGACTGTTTTCCAAGCCGCATCAAAATCATCGGTCACTGAAAGCGATGCTCGGGCCGGATATGATTCTACCGTGCTCTTGGGGAGTAATGTCCCCGCCAAAATAATCAACGCAACAAAGAGAACTGCCCATCCCCCGATTCGGTTAAGTATCTTGAGCTGAAGTATATACCCCAACAACATGATCCCAAATATGATCGATAACCCAACAACCGTGGCTTTCGGCAGCAATAAACCGCCGAGATGTTGCAGTACATGAACAAAGAGGAATAGCCCGATGCTTCCAAGTATTGGAAACAACAGCCTTGCCCACTTCACCAACCACTCATGCATCTTTATCACCTGTAACAATCAAACTCTTGGTCATTCCCAGAAACCGTTCACAAATAAGGTAAGAGCCGGGAAACAACTCTTTCATATCTGCTTTGGTCAGCAGAATGGCCTGAGCGTCAGCCACCGCCCCCTCGGGCTTTCCCCGCAGTTTCTGAAACGAAAACGGCCAGTGCCGGGCAACAAACAGCTTTCCAGCCTTTGGAAAAAACTGCACGAAGGGAAAACAAAGATGCAGTTCTATTGGAAAATACCGGTTCGGCGTTTGAATCCAGTATGCATTTCCCACACGTTGAATTTCTGCCGCCATGCACCTCTGATCCTCGCGACTCAATAAATGCTCTATGACACTGTTCGAAAAAACCAGGTCAAATTCGCCATCGGAAAACATATGCATATCACAGGCGCTGCCTTGCACATAATTCAACTGGCCTGGCTTCGGCGGATTCAGGTTAACTGTCGTCACTTCAGCGTTCACCCCAAACGATTTCCAGTTCCAATCCCCGGAACCGCCGACATCGAGGATACGCGTCGTTGCATTAAGTTTAAAATAACTGAGAAAACGTTGCATGCGCTTTCGACGCATTCGGGCGCTGAACTTCAGCATCTGATTCAGCATCATCTGTTTCATACCAAACGCCTTCGCTCAATCACAGTTCCATAAATCGCTTCAAGTTGCCGCGCATTTACGCTTGGCGCAAATTCATTATCAAACTTCAACCGGGCATTTGCCCGCATTTCATTTGCCATTTTTGAATTTGCCACAATCTGCATAACGGCCACGGCAAGGGCCGCGGCATCACCAGGCATAAATTTAAATCCGCTTCTTCCGTCATCCACCAATTCAACCGCTCCACCGATATTCGCCGCAATAACCGGCGTGCCTTTGGCATACGATTCCGCAATCGTACGACTGCAAGGTTCAAAACGTACCGAAGGCACGATGGTTGCAGCAGCCCGTCCGATGAGTTCATACGTTTCAGAAAGCAACAGTCGTCCCATCATACGAACATGGCCCGTGAGCCTTGAGTGCTCTATGGTATTTGCAATGTTTTGTTCCAGCGGACCGTCACCGATAATAACCAGCCCCGGAACCATGTCGTTTTCCGCAGTGAGTTTTTTCCAGGCTTCCAACAAAACCGGAAGGCCCTTGTCCTCTGACAGACGTCCGGCCACTACAAAAAAACCGCCTTCCCCGTTTCCCGGTTCAGGTATAGGAGAAACCGTATTGTGCTTCACGAAAATCCGATCCGGTTTCCAGCCATTGGAAACATATTTATCTTTCACACAGCTCGATACGGCAACATACGCATCCACCCGGTTTTTCCATGTTCCACGTATCCGGTGAATCTCCTGCATGGCACTCACCGTGAGAGATGCCGGCAGGCTGCCTCGATAACATCGATGTCGAATCCCCGCCCAGGAATGTTTTCCATTCGAACAAGCCTCGCAGATTCCCCCATCACGGAACAAACCCGTCTGCATGCAGAATAAGCGATAGTTACGAAGCGCCTGAACCACCGGTACGCCGGCATCCCGGGCGGCATCATAAACAGACGGAGAAAGCACCGGGAAAAAATTCTGCACATGCAGAATATCGTAAGCCTTTTTCTGCAAAAGCTCCCGTACGGTCCGATAACTTTTCCGCGACCAGATCGTATTCACCGCCAGCTGCAGCGCATTCTGCTGCCCCAATTCTTCCACATTATCGACAAAAAACGTATCTACCTCATGCCCCAGAGCCCGCAGTGCCTCCACCTCTGCTGCAAAGGAAACCCCCTCACCACCACGGTGCCGGTAATAGTTGTGAAGCATTAGAACGTTCATACGATACAGGTAGGGCTCTGTCCTGCCTCCAGTATGGCACCAACGGCTTCAACTACTTCGTCCACAGATATGGACTCGGTGCACGTGGCATCCGGGTGATAACACATCTGCTGTGTACAGGGAGAACAGGGGAACGATGATTTATGATGCAGTACACAACTTGGAGTGGAGATGGGATGATACAGTTCGGGAACGCCTGGGCCGTACAACGCCACACAGGATATACCCAAAAGACTGGCGATATTCATCGGCCCACTGTCCAGTCCAATGAACAGTTTTGACTCGTATATAATATCAATCAGATGCTGCAGGTTATCCGGAATCAGGACCTCGTGGTCACTGGAGAGTGAAGATCTTATGGTCTCTAGTCTTTCTGCCTCATTCGGCGCCCCGATCAGAAGAACGTTATCGAGCCTTTCACATAATCCAATCCAACTTTCCTGCTGCCACTTCTTAAATTTTGATCCGCCCCCTGTGTGCACAATAACTTTACCTGAAGAACCCCGGATACGGCCTGCCGAGGGTTTCAGTACAGGTAAAGCGATCTGCGTCGGTATATTGCATCCGACGGCCCGGCATAGCGAAAGATGTAACCGGGTAACATGTTCCAACGGATAATTTCCGACGTTATCCGTAAGGAGTAAACCACGTGTGATTATATTGGAACACATATAGTTGGTCGCTCCAACCCGCCTACGGCAGCCAGCCAGAAGAAGCAATAATTGGTTTCTCACATCACCTCGTACGTCAAAGCCTATATCGAACCTCAGTTTTCTCAGGGCCCGAAACTGAACCAGCAAGCGAAAGATCGAATATTTCCCGAGCTGATACTTATTCTCATAATCGGCCCAGGGGATGCGGCAGGCGTGAACCTTTGTGATCCGTGCATCGTCGTCATACAGTCCGGAAAAGGATGGGGATATCAGCAGATGTATTTCAACCCCCGAAAACGCTTCAAGCAATGGCTCAAACATGACTGCCAGGTTAGCAACATCACCCAATCCGTAAGGTTCAACGATCAGTATCCGCCGCACATCGCGAGAAGGCTTTCTCAGGACCCAGGTAAAGGGTAGCAGAAGCAGTTCCAGAACGCGCGCAACGCGCACTTTCTTTCTTGAATACTGAAATCCACCGCTACCCACCATCACAGATTCTCTTTAAGCAGTTCCAGATATCGCGATTCGGCCTGTTCAGCTAACTGCAACAGACGTTGCTTATGCCGTTCGCGTTTCGACAGAACCGCCTCATATTTGCGGATGATTTCTTCTGCGGTGCAGGTCTTGCAGAAAAAGGTGGGAAGTTCCAGAAGTTTGATCATATTCAATCGCGTGTCTCCAGCGATGCAGATAGAAGGCACTCCAAAAGAGGCTGCCGCATAGGCCCCATGAATTCTTCCTGTAATCGCGACAGAGGCATGGCCATAAGCCTCCAAATATTCTGGAATATCTTTAGGTAGAATATATCGGCTCTCAAATTCGACGGGATAATATTTCCGAGCAAGTTCCAGTTCCATTTCTTCATGAAATACAAATTTAATGGGAATTGAATTTCCTTCAAAATAGGCAACCAGATTTTTCAATACCTCCATCCACCGGGGATCATGTTCGGCTTGATCAAGATATTCTCGGTTTGAAGCCGTATGAAAATTAAGCAACACATATGAAGGCAGTTCTGGAATTTCCAACCGGTGATACCGACGCGCCAATATTGACGGACAAACCAACACTTCTGTTGGGATACCGCTTTGTTCCACCCAGCCCGCAGCGACTTGCTCCCGACAAGTCACCACAGCAGCCCGCCCCACATGCCGTCCACAAAACCATATATTAAGTTTTTTCATCCAAAACGAATCAGGGCGACGGGCAAACTTAAAAATGGACCCGAACGCAAACGACATATACTGCGGTTTTTTGTATTTCTTAAAAATGCGAGCCAGAATCTGTTCGGCCGGCCAAAAAAAACAATGCAGTCGTTTCCCCATTGCTAGCCGCGGTCCCGCAGCATTAATCAAATAATCGCACGCCAATAATCTACAGCTACGCAAGGGAATGAAACTCCAGATGGGGAGTACCCATTTAGGTTTTTTTAACTTCCGCAACCATTGATACTGCTCAAACCACTCTGCGGGCTGATTGTAATTAAAGATAACCCATTCAATATCCTCGTTAGAGGCTTTCTCAAATAGATACCGCTGACCATCCCGAACAATATCATCCCCTGGATTATAGGAAACGGGCCTGAATTCACTTAAGGTGTATAAAATTCCAATTTTCATGATTAACGATTACCTGGATTATATTTCCACGTAGGTTTTTCTGTTCTAAATTTCACACGGTATTCACTAGACGCATTCGAATAAATTGAATATTCGAGAGAAGAAGCCTCAAAATAGCATCCATGGAGTAGTTTTAAAAACAGCCTCCATTTATTCAAAATCCATTTCATAGCTTTGATCCACTGCGGAGAACGGTCTAATAAAAGTTGATCCTCATCGCGCGCGACGGGATCCAGGCTGAGGTTATTTCCCGTGTAAGCAAAGACCGATGAATATCGTTTTAAATGCTTTGCTTTGTAGCCAGCCTGAAGGATACGAACCACAAAATCTTCATCAGCGACCGCTTTGTATTCTTCATTTAAATGAAATCCCGCATCATGAATTTTTTTGCGTAAAAACATGGTGCAGGAAAACGTGTAAAGATGTCCCGCAGCGATCAACGGCCAATACGGTTTATATGACTTTCTATAACAAATGAACTCACCATCCCCATCGAGTATGAGAAGATTGCCAAAACAGCAATCCATCGTCGGATCTTTCTCAAACTGTTGAGCCACATAACTCAATGTATTCGGAAGATATTGCTCATCGCAATTCAGCCAGGCCATAATATCGACCTCCTCATCTGCACGAGCCCATCCGGCATTAATTGCACTATACATTCCTGCGTCCGGCTCACTAACATAACTGAACAAATAGCTTCCATCGGCACATTCATTTCTTGCTGCCATGTCCATATACTGAGCTAAATATTCCGGAGTGCCATCTGTGCTGCCTCCATCCTGAATATGGTGATGCACCAGAACATCAGTCCGACATTGATCCGCCACAGAGGCCATACAGAGCTTAAGCAGATCAACCGAATTATAACTGGGTGTAACGATATAAAATTTCATCGATCCTTTATCGCCCAAAGTTTTTTGAACGCGTAATTGCTTTGTTGTAAACATCAATGTGCTGTTGGGCAATGTGTTCCATAGAAAAACATTGTTCGGTCTTTTTGCGCGCTTCGAAACATAACCCATCATAGCCCACTGAATCCTGTTCCTTTTTAACGAGTACCCACTCAAGTCCTCGGGCTAGATCCACAGGATCATACGGCTCGGCCAGATAACCATTCACCTTATGATCCACAACATCCTTTAAGCCCGTCGCATTAAAGGCAACCACAGGAACCCCGCAGGCAAGAGGCTCTGAGGCCGTTTGTCCAAAGGTTTCCTGCCGGGATGGAACACAGACCACATCAGCACAATTACAAACTTCTGCCATCGCCTCATCCCCCTCGATCCGGCCTAACCAAATGGTCTCCAGATCGGCAAGCTGTTCCTTGCCATCGCGACCAAATACAACTACCACAAGATCGTCCATATGCTGAAGTAACCGAAGTGCTTCTTGCAATAAATCCCCACCTTTGCGCTTGTCTGAAACATTGTATGCCCCGAACAGAATTATTTTTTTTCCTAACGGCAAGCCCAACTTTTCTCGACAGCGAACCTTAGTGTCCTGTGGAGCAAATGCCTCTAAATTGAGGCTATTAAAGATCGTTTTACTGGGGAGGTGACCAAAAAGGCTACTTTCCTGAGCACATTTAGTCATCCAATTTCCAGGTGTTATTATCGAGAAATTTAATTGTACAAGGTGCTTTTTTTTTCTCTTCCAGGTTGAACATCGAACAAACTCCATGATTTTCCCTTTAAAGGAATTTGACGGTTTTTTTTTATACACATCACCATATCTTTGACCATCAACATAATGTTCGCTACCGCATATCGGCCACATATCGTGAAAAGTCCAAACCAAGGGTTTTTCAATTTTACTTATTTGCCGGATCGATATCATTTCAGCATTTATCCAGTGCAAATGAACTACATCCGCAGCGGATGCGTTGACATAGCCCAGTATAGAAGTGGGTATAATATTCAGTGACTCCGAACCGAAAAGTTTACTAAAGAGAATATTTATCACTCCGTTCAGCTTTTTTTCCAACCACGTTATCTTTGCTGTTTCAAGATGGTATGGCCGAAAGAAAATAAATTCTGAATCCACCCCAGTTCTACCCAACGCATTTGAAAGTCGCCGGGCGGCATTACCAGACCCATCATTTGATGCATAGTTAAGATGCAATACTTTCATCAGAACAAATACTCTTTATTCAACTCTTCCGCATGTCGCAAAGAACGTGAGATTATGAATTGCCGAAACTGCCTTACAAACATGTAAAGGTTCGCATGAAATATGAGAGATAGGCTCGCAAGAACTGCACTGGGCCCATTCCATCCGGCTTTAATTCCATTTTCCTTTTTCCACTTACGTGCATCCTTTAAATTGCCCTGCGATAGGAAACCAAGCAGCAGGTTCACCAAGGAAGCTTCACGATATTTTTTAAAAAGGGAAGGGCTGTCAATATGCGCGGAAACGAAACTCAATCGCAGTTCTAAAACAGAAACAGCCGAACCATAATCCACCAAATTTTTTCGAGCCAATCCAGCATCATCCAGCTGGTACAACATCAATGGATCTGGAATAGCGATAATTGGATATTTTTGGGCTATAACCGTATTCAACGCACCATCCTCATTCGAACTCATGTGCTCCGGGAATCCCCCCTGCGTAATGAACAGTTCCTTGTGATAGATCGCACAGCTTGGCCGGACGAGTGAAGTGTCGATCAGTTCCCCAACTGCGTAGGACCTGGGTTTGATTCGGTCGATGAATCGACCACGCCGATTGAATACATAAGCACCGGTGGTTACTATACATTCAGGATATTCGTTCTCCTTTAATACCTTAACCAGAGCTTCAATTTTTCCTGGCAGATAAACATCGTCACCATCGAGGAAGGCGATGTAATTCCCCACGGCCTCCTGAATGCCTAAATTACGAGCGGATGCCGCTCCCCCATTTTCTTTCCTGAAAAAACGAATACGTGCATCTCTGAATTCTTTCACCATCAGTTCGATGGATCCTTCAGAACCATCATCTACAATTATAATATCCAACGTCCTATATGTTTGCCTCAGAACCGATTTTACTGCTCGGGAAACATATTGTTGTTGATTATAAAATGTGATGACAACACTGATAAGCATGGGATTTATGAAGTTTATTTACATTCTGCCTCATGATCAGAGACGATAGATTCAAGAACCTTTGAATATACAATGTCAGGATCCCCTTTTGTAGACACCAAATATCCATCGTCTCCCAATTCATTCCAAGCGTAGACCATCACTATTCGTTCCGAAGTGGTCTGCTCAGGATGATCGGCCCGTTACTTATTAAACCTCTGACAGCCCATCTTCTTTTTCCGCCGCAGGCTCTGATAAATTAGATTGGATATCTGCTAAATGCGCATTATAAGCCAAAATCATGGTTCCGAAGAAAATCAGAAAGGGTGCGAGAAAAATTGAAAACTCTCCGCGAACCAGAAAATAGTCAGATACCAGAGCCACGCAGACCACCCACGTTGTCACAATAATGGCCCAGGTGGCACTGTCGTCTCTGTATTTCCGAATATGCTTCCATATTTTATTAAGATAGACGGTGGTAAACAAGAGGAATGAGAGAAAGCCGACAACCCCGAAATCAAGGATCAGCTCAAAAAAACCATTATGATAATTATGCGTAAAGAAAACATAAAAAGGATCCATACCATGGAACTCACGATAGGAGAGTGAATACATGGTTTCCTCCAATGTCAGCAACATTCCCTTGCCAAGCATCAGATATTGCGGAATCTCTTCCATGCAGAAACGGTAGACATCCATTCGCCATTCAAATGAACCTTCTCCCGAGCGCATAGCATATTCATCAACCCCAATCCCTGGCAGGAATGAGAGCGATCGCTGCACATTAAATGGAAGAGAGCCGACGATAGAATAGATGAGAATGATTCCTGCCATACCGGCGATTCCCCAAATTATAAAGCTTCGAACCCGATTTTTGGACAACATGACCGAGGACGCAACGAGCACAAATACTGACAGGACTGAGTAACGACGAAACCCACTCAGCATCAAAAGAATAACCCCTAAAAATGCTAACGAGAGTGCCCACCATTTTCTATTAGAGTTGAGAATCACTCCGACGCATATCAGGAAGTAGGAAAGGTTCACAACCGTCTCATAACGCCCTCCCTTCCCTTGTTCCACATCCTGAATTGCAGATGCAACGCGAGCGGAACTGAAAACAAAAAAATCAGCAAGGGGTAATAACCCTTGGAAACTTACTACTGCCATCTGAATCACAAAAGGAATCAAACTTCCTATTGCCAAAAAAATAAATAATCGACGAACCTGTTTAGGTGTCCAGACAATCGTTCTCAGGTACCAGAGGAATAAAAAGCTGAGAATTATCTGAATGTACTGCATTCCCCCGATCATATCACCGCCAAGCTGATACAACCCAAAACCACGTATAGATGCTGTAAGTATTAAATTACCTATAAATATAAAAATAAGAATATTAAGCCCGTCACTCCTTGGAATTTCTTTGCTATGCATAAGAAAGTCCTGCACGAATAGCCCGAGTACGGCAACCTGAAGCAGCATGGCCATCGAAGTACTGTTGATACGGATTCCCGGAACCCCCAAAGCTGCGACACTGGCAAATAGGGTTAGAGCAAATACTTTCCTCCGATCACTCATGAACATGGCTATCACTGGAGCCAAGGAAAACATGATGGCAAACAGCATCAATCCCTTGCTCATGAGCCACAATAACACCCCCAGAAAACCGGAAACCACAAAGGCGAGCGATGACAAACGCCTTACATCATGTTCAGCAACAGCCATAAGAAAAAAATTCCGTTCTAGCGATTAATTCAATACAGGTCATTAAAAAGGGTGAGAACAGTACTCAACGTAGATAATACTGGCAATGAAATTGAATCTGTTTTGCTGACACGCTCTCTGTTTCTAAACTTATTATAAACAAGTGCAAAACCACAATTTCAACCCAAAGAATCTTTAATAAACTTTACGGATGATTTCTGCAAGATTGCTTTACGCCTATTCACTTCATTCCATTGAATAGAATCTATTTGCTCTAGAATATTTAAGGGAAGCCTTACGGAAGCATCATAAAAAAAATCAGTAAGGTCTAGAGCTCCCAAATAATCAATCATTCGAACATTTCGAACGGAAAACGCGCCCTCCAGCCCACACGACAAGAACGGCCGGTTGAAGATCGTAGAAAAAACGGTCCCGTGAAATGAATTCGTAACGACATATCGGGCTCCATGAAACAATGAAATAAAATCCTGGGGCGATCCATTCATCAATCTACCCGGATGTTTACGCGGATTCACTTTCGTTCCCAAATTAAGAATCGGCAATCCGGTCCGCTTTGCCAACAATACTGCTTTTTCATAAATTGAAGGTGCTGTTTGCAGTGGATAAAGCAATATATATTCGTCAGGGCGTTTCGTAATCAACGCACTGTAGTCGACAGGGAGCAAGGTTGGATCCAGCACCTGAACAATATTCTTTCCCGATAATGCAGCAACAGGATCCACCAGACTTTTTTCACGGACAGAAATACAATCGATCTCTTTAAGTAACGTCCCCACCCGCCCCAGATCCTGTTCCTCAAATTCCTTTCCGCCGGAACTGGCGGCATAGGCAATTTTACGTTTCGAACGTCCTACAAAAGACAGGAAATAAACCGGATCAATTTTTCCATTAATCAGAACCGGGTTCCAAATCTGGTCACTTCCACAAATGTAGGCATCGTATTCAGGTGCATTCACAAGTTCTTCTACCGTTCGATATACTGAAGCCGTTTCCGGCATATACTTAGTACGAAAATGACGAAAATGACGTTGTTTCGTGCGGTTTATAAAATCAGCGGGATGCAACCCAAATATCTTATAACGGGGAGCGAACTCTCCAGCTAGAACCGGGGTCGGACGATAATCGATAATCTCAGGTTCATGACCCAATTGCTTGAGATAGGTTACCAAAGCATAGGCTTGAAGGACGGCTCCATAGTTTATGGCTGCATGAAACGTAAGAATACCTATTTTCAAGAATCATCCCTTTTTTTATGTAATCTAAATCGGCTAAGGAAAACGGCTAGTTTAGGATTACATATACGGCTCCGATCTTCATGATTGAACACTAAAAACCATGCTAAAGGAAAATAGATAATGGCAACCGCAATTCCAGAACCAATCAACTTCACCCAACTATCTATAACTGCTGTATGATTAATCACGTAAGATAGCGCCCCAACAAAAAACGTTGCAGTCACAATCACTAATATATCTCGCAAATAGATGTACCAGGGTTGATTCAAAAGTTTTGCATTATAAACCGGGGTGAATAGTGTATTTTTCGCCGTTAAGGCAATCGCCCCTGCGGAGGCAATGCCGTACAGCCCCCACCCAGCAAAACCAGCGAGAAAAATTGCTAAACCCAGATTCACTACCCCAAGGACTAAAGTCACGATACCCGGAATCCGCACGTTTCCTGTCGCAATTTGAACACTAAACAATGGACTTACCGAAATATTTACAGACAAATGAAATAAAGCGATACACAAAATCCCATGCAACATAGCATACTCACTCCCAACCCACAGTGTAAGAAAAACATCACCAAAGCCGCACATACCTCCAATCAGCAAGGCCATGACAACTCCCAACAAACGAATACAAAACCTGCTATAGACAAATAGACCCAACATATCATTTTCAGCCATTCTGTACATAAAGCTGGGAGTGAATGCAGAGATAATTTGACCACTAAAAATACGGAGCAGGTTCGATAGCTGAAGTACAATTGCGTACAACCCCGTAGAGACAGGTCCAAATAAGTGATTAACAACTAATAGATCAATCTTAAGATAAAGCAGAGAGCCAATCAAATTAACTACTAGCCAACCACCAATAAAAACGATCCCTTTAGCAACTTCCCTGTCAAACAACCTAACTGACAGCCGTAGATATGGCATTAATACATATGCTACCAAAATCGAAAAGAATGCGGTTATTATTCCGCCGGAAAAATTTCCTATGGCCACTCCCCACAAACTAGGCTCGAAATAATGAAAAAAACCAACGGCCACTCCAACGGATATAGAATAAGAAACGACCAGAATTATTCTATCAATATAAATAAGGTTATGAGCAAATAAAGCACTTTTAAAAGGTGCCGTTTGAGCAGTAAGGCAGAACGTGCTAAATACAGCTATAAGGAGCCACTTGGCATCACTTACCGCCGCCTCTGGCAACTTGATTAGGACATCTAAATAATTCCACGCAAAGTACCCAAGCACAAGAAACAACAACGTAATCAGAAGATACAATTTAAATGCTGTGTTTACGATACACCTAGCTTGGTTCTCATCCCCTTTTTGGATAGCCATTGATAAACTTCGTCCAACTGAGGAATCAATTGAACCGCTGATAATGGCCAAATATGCTGTTAACGAAGTAATTAGGGGTACCAACCCAAATAAAGACGGCCCAAGAGACTTCAAGAGAAAGGGTGAGTACCAAAATGCCAAATACATATAAAGGCCTTGGAATACAAAATTTCCTCCTACATTGACAAAGAAGCGCCCTTCTTTTTGCTTAAACATTTTATTCATTATCTACTTAATAAATAGAATATCATCTACGGACTTGCGTTTAGGACGAATAGCTTCTCTTGCTGGATAGCCACATGCCGCTCCCACAACTATTTCGTAATATTCCGGAATATTAAGGAGATTCCGAAGTCGGTTGTTTTCCTCAACAGTGCTAGAGCCCCATGATAATAAAGTGGCACTAACACCTAATACACTCGCCATCAAAACTGCATTTTCAGTAGCCAATGAAGCATCTACAGTTGGAACAAAGATTTCACCCGGAAAAGTATAAGGGCGCAAATCAACACAAAAAACGAGGGCACAGGGGATGTGCTCGCTGAAACCAGTAAAACCGCGAAAACACTTTAACACCTCTAAAGACTCCGCATTATCGATAGTTGAAAATATACGGATCGTCTGGCGATTGCAACTTGAAGGAGCTTCTGCAGCTGCCAGAGCAATCTGCTTGATAACATCCTTAGATATAGCTTCATTTTTAAGGGACCTTGTTGAAGTACGTGTCTGCAATAATTCTAATAGAACCTCCGGAGAACCGGAGCGAACATGTTGCTTTGCATATAAAGGGTTGATCTTTTTGGGATCCAATTGTTGGCGAGTCTCATACTCATGTACGATCTCTTTTGCCCAGACAAGGCAAGAGTTATCCTTCAACTCGACAGCTAAATCTAACTGTTCTACTAATGTTTTTGCTTCGCGATAACTATTAACACTATGGCCAGGTTCCCAGTCATCACGATGCAGTCCTTTGTCTAAAATATGACAATACAATCTAAGCCTAGCCATTTTAGCATCATTGCAGAACTTGTGCTTTCTATGTGCTATGTCTTCATACCTTTGTATACGTGTGCGGTACCCATCAGGAACTAAGTACGGCAAACCCTTAATCATTCTATAAACACGAGTTGGTATAACTTTACGAATAATGCTTATGAGTATTTTTTTCATTTAATGTTTCACTCATTTAAAAGGTATGTAGAGAACGAGTTCAATAAGGAGCAATAGGGAAATGGTGTCAGTGCTTTTTTCGTTATTTCGGTCAGTTAAGCTAGCCGTTCCAATATCTTGATTTAGTTTTCCACTATTCACCGGGCTGGGTGCTCATTTTTCTTTTTGATCATACGCGCAACCGGGTTGGCCTCGGCGATTAACTAATAAGCCAAGCCCTTGAGATCTGCGATAATCATTCAGGACGCATCTTCCGGGGAGAGCTCTACTGTTGGGAGCGTGATCTATGCATCCGGCGGTGCTTCGTAGAATTCACGCCGCTCACACACTTCGAACGGGACATCGGGGACGCTACTTCGGTCGAATGACAGACTTTCTCCCGTTACGACGTGAAGGAGATGTGGTTTTCGGAAACAAATCCCTCATTGAAATATTTCTCGTTTCTCCCGCTACAGGGTTGGTTTATTTCCAATAACTTTTCTTAGCAAACCAGCGACGGACAGAACACAGATTTCTACTGTAATAATTTTCAGCCGAGAACTCTTCGCATTACCAGCAGCCCGGAACCAAACAGCAGAACGAGGCTAACGACCGCTGGCTCGGGTATGGCTTCAACACTGAAGCTATCTACAGAGAACCCGTTCGTCGGCGATGTCTCTCCGGTTGCATAAATCCGCACGGTCTGTCCCATATTCACCTTGAAATCGAATGCGGTATCACCTGTTGTGCTTATATTTCCCTGATTTGTAAAGGTATTGTCCATTCCGAGCCGAACCTCACCATCGCTACCCGCTCCCCAGGAAGAAACATCTACATTTTTGAATTGTACGGTGAGATCAAACGTCAGATCGATATACTGATCCAAATTCAGCGCATCTGAATCATCCGTTCCGGGACCGTTAATACCGAACCCCGATGTGGTGCGGTTCAACTCCCCACTTGAGGCAACCAATGTTACACGTATTCCTCCGTTCGTGACCGTACCCGAGGCTTGATCATCGAGTACCGTATAGATCGCCGCATCATCCAGCAGTTGGAACTGCACGACATCGGCTATTCCAATGATTGGAAGAGCAACCAACAACAGAATGATATGTAGATATTTCATTTTCTAGTTTCCCCTTTTTTCGGTTCGCGGATTCACAAGATGATTCAGTTTTTAAATATTCAACAGTCTCTACGGAATGACGGCCCTGAAATACTGCACGTTGTTCGTGGCATTGAAATTCATATTGGTGTCTGAATTAAATTCACCGGATACAGTGTTCCAAACATTGGAAGCGAGGTTGGTGCTGACCTGCATAACAAAACCGGAAGAAGTGACTCCGTCGAAATCAGCTGAAACAATCGCCACTGAATTGGACTTTTCGAGTGATAGATAAAGTTCGCCGATTAACTCAATAACGCTGACATCCATCGACTGAAGTCCGATTACGCTGTTGCTGTTGCCAACATAAAATTGAATGTCAGTATTAGCTTCAACGATGAGGTTGGTAACAAAGTGCTGACTGGATTTATTTATCAGATCATCATATTCGATATTGATCGGCATTAGGCCGTCAATGTTGATAGTAAACACCGAATTTGATTCAAAGCCGACCATGTCAAGTTCTGTAATTTCGACCTTTTTGTCGAAGGAGAGGATCATTACTTCCCCAGAGTCAAAACGGTCAGCATCATCACCTGAATTGTAAATTGTGACTCCAAGGCTCGTCGTTGTTGTATTTATCTTTTGCCCACCCGAACCCGGGCGTGCTGTGATATTGAGACCGGAAATTTCAATAACATTTGTAGTTAACCCAGCTTCCGGAACTTCATCCAGAAAATCCCCAGTCGTTAAGGTGTTTCCCCCGCCATTATCAAAAACAATCGTTTGAGCATGAGCTCCACTCACCATCAGTCCAATCACTATCAAGCAACAACTCGCTTTTTTCATCATGAGATCCCCTTTATCTTTAATCACATAAAACAAAAAACTTATTCCAAGATGAATAATAAATATTGAAACGGATGCCAAGAGGTTTTTCAGATATCACGGGTTAAAAATATGGGATTAAATGCAGGAAGCGGTCAAACCGATGACTTCACCCCGTATATCGCTCCAAAAAATCCTGGTAGGCCCGACCAATTCCTTCGCGTATTTTTACTTTCGGTTCCCATCCGAGTTTCCGAAGTTTGGAAGAATCCATGAGTTTTCGCGGCGTTCCATCGGGCTTGGAACGGTCCCATTCGATTTCACCTTTATAGCCCACCACGTCGGCAACGATTTCAGCCAGCGCTTTAATCGATATTTCAGATCCGGAACCGACATTGATGTGCGACTGAACGGTACCTGTTGAATCCTCGTGGGCGACATCGGCGTAGTTTATATTTTCCATCAGAAAGATGCAGGCTTCGGCCAGATCATCGCTGTAGAGAAATTCGCGCAACGGCGATCCACTTCCCCAACATGTAACTTTCTCCAGCCCCTGTTCTTTTGCTTCATGAAAGCGCCGAATGAAGGCAGGAAGAACATGTGAGTTTTCAGGGTGATAGTTATCGCCGGGGCCATACATATTGGTGGGCATGGCAGAAATAAAGTTCGTGCCATACTGGCGATTGTAAGCATCGCACAAACGAATACCGGCAATCTTGGCAACGGCATACGGCTCATTGGTGGTTTCCAACGGGCCGGTCAAAAGGTACTCTTCGAGCATCGGCTGCGGGGCCATCTTGGGGTAAATACAACTGGATCCGAGGAACAACAGTTTTTTCACCCCGTGCACTTTGGCCGCATGAATCACGTTCATTTCAATCATTAGATTTTCATAGATGAACTGACCGCGATAGGTGCTATTGGCCAAGATCCCCCCGACCTTGGCTGCAACGAGCACCACGTATTCCGGTTTTTCAGCGGCAAAGAAATCGTCTACGGCCTGCTGATTGATCAGGTTAACTTCATCTCTGGATTTACCTAAGAGGTTGGTAAAACCACGCCGCTCAAAGGCACGCCAAATACCAGATCCTACAAGACCGCGGTGACCGGCTATGTAAATCCGCGCGTTGCGAGGAATGTTTGGTGTTTGGAGTTTGGAGTTTAGAGTACTCATATCCACAGTTTCATCGAAGTGATTTAATTAGTCCTGCCAGCATTTTTCGAATAATGACAAGTTCCTTCATTAAGTCTTCATCAGCATGAATAAACTCAAGTTTCACAGCTATAATCAATTGGGTTTCCACTTCTGCGGCAGAACCATCCGCAATACGCAGAAAGTGAATGAAATCTTTTGAATGATGGCGCGCACTGCCCTCGGCAATATTCGAAGGAATGCTTACCGCAGCACGTCTAATTTGATTGGTAAGACCAAATTTTTCCGTTTCAGGAAAAGCAACCGATAATCGATAGACCTCCGCAACAACTTCTATTGCTTTCTTCCAGACTTCCAGTTCTTTGAAATCACTCACGCCAAACTCCAAACCTCAAACACCCAACCGCAATTAATTAAAATCCGATTTCGTAGTTTGGATCTTCAAGGAGCCTCAGATCACCTTCGGTCATAATTTTTACGAGCTCTTCAAATTTAACTTTAGGTTCCCAACCGAGCTGTTTTTTGGCTTTGGCCGGATTGCCGAGCAGCTGCTCCACTTCGCAGGGGCGATAGTAACGCTTGTCCATGCGGACAATGATGTCACCGCTCGACTTGTTCCGGGCAACTTCTTTCACGCCTTCACCTTCCCAAACGAGTTCAATCTCAACACAGGCAAATGACTTTTCAATGAATTCGCGAACCGTGTGCATTTCGTTGGTGGCCACGACGTAATCGTCGGGGGTATCCTGCTGGAGCATCATCCACATCATCTCCACGTAATCGGGTGCATAGCCCCAGTCGCGAAAGGCATTAATGTTACCCATGTAGAGACACTTTTGGAGTCCACGCGAAATTCGTGCTACGGCCATGGTGATTTTACGGGTTACAAAGGTTTCACCACGACGTGGCGATTCGTGGTTAAAAAGGATACCGTTACTGGCATGCAGGCCATAGGATTCGCGGTAGTTTTTTACGATCCAGAAACCGTACTGCTTTGCTACCGCATAGGGAGAGCGGGGATAAAACGGCGTGGTCTCAGTCTGCGGCACTTCCATCACTTTTCCGTAGAGCTCAGAAGTGGAGGCCTGATAAAAGCGGGTATCGATTCCTGTCTCGCGAATCGCATCCAGAAGACGCAGCGTTCCGATGGCATCTGCCTCTGCCGTATATTCCGGCACCTCAAACGAAACCTGCACGTGCGACTGAGCCGCCAGATTATAAATTTCGACCGGTTCTATTTTTTCGATAATCCGGTTCAGGTTACTGGAATCGGTCAGATCGCCGTAATGCAGAAACATTTTGGGATTACCCTCAAGCTGATCCTGATAGAGGTGATCAATTCGATGCGTATTGAACGAACTAGCGCGGCGAATGATCCCGTGCACTTCATAGCCTTTTTCGATCAGCAACTCTGTTAAGTAAGATCCATCCTGTCCGGTAATACCTGTGATTAGTGCCTTCTTCATCATCATTCTCCCATTATCTAAAATAATTTTGCATCGACGAATAGCGGAAGCACAGCATCTTTTTTAGAAACCAGTGGATCAATATTCTGAGGCCATTCTATTCCAATGGCTGGATCATTCCACAGCACACCGTATTCATCACCAGGCGTGTACACATCATCACATTTATAGATAAAGTCAACCATCTCGCTTAGAACCATAAATCCATGAGCAAATCCCTTGGGTACAAACATCTGCCGACCGTTTTCAGCCGAAAGAATTTCTCCCACCCATTTTCCAAACGTTGGAGAATCTTTACGCATGTCCACCGCAACATCGAACACCTCTCCCTGCAAAACGTTCACCAGTTTCGACTGCGCGTGTTCATATTGATAATGCAACCCGCGCAGTACTCCCCGCGATGACCGCGACCAGTTGTCCTGCACAAAGTGTACATCAATTCCTGCAGCGGAATATTGCTCGGCATGAAAAGTCTGCTGAAAGAATCCGCGGTCATCATTGAATCGACGGGGTTTAATCAGTTTCACATTAGGAATGGCTAGCTCAACAACTTCCATTAGATTTCTCCGTTGGCAATGCGGAGCAGATACTGTCCGTAGTTATTCTTCTGCATAGTTTCGCCCAACGCAGTAAGCTGGCCTTTATCGATATATCCCAGACGATACGCAATCTCTTCAATACAGGAGATTTTAAGCCCCTGTCGTTTTTCAATGGTTTCCACATAGTTTGAGGCTTCGTGCATCGCATCGTGTGTTCCGGTATCCAACCACGCAAAACCACGGCCGAGATTCTGAACGCCAAGTTCGTCCCATTCTAAATACTGCTTATTGACATCCGTAATTTCGAGCTCGCCGCGTGTAGACGGCTTCATGTTCTCCGCAATTTCAACGACACGGTTATCGTAAAAATAGAGCCCGGGAATGGCAAAGTTGGATTTGGGTTTCACCGGTTTTTCTTCCAGCGACAGGGCTTTGCCGTCTTTATCAAACTCTACAATACCGTAGCGTTCCGGATCGACGACCTGATAAGCAAAGATGGTTGCACCTGAAGCATTCGAGGATGCGGTTGCCAGCATTTGCTGAAATCCATGCCCGTAAAAAATATTATCACCCAACACCAACGCGACCGAATCATCACCAATGAACTCTTTGCCAATGATGAATGCCTGCGCCAGCCCGTCCGGGCTGGGTTGCACTGCATAACTGATGGAAATCCCGATATTAGATCCATCGCCGAGCAGTTGCTCAAACATAGGTAAGTCCTGCGGTGTACTGATGATGAGCACTTCGCGAATCCCCGCAAGCATGAGCGTGGAAAGCGGATAATAGATCATCGGTTTATCATACACCGGCAGCATCTGCTTGCTGACCACCTGAGTCAATGGATACAATCGTGTTCCACTACCACCTGCTAATATAATACCTTTCATCATAGCTATGCTCCTTTGCCTAAACGTTCTCCGGAATATCGACCTTCGCGAATCGGACGCCACCACCAGTCGTTATTGAGATACCATTGAATGGTTCGGCGAATGCCGGTATCAAAATTTTCCTGCGCTTTCCAGCCCAGCTCATTTTCAAGCTTGGTGGCATCGATGGCATACCGAGCATCATGACCAGGGCGATCCGTAACGAAGGTGATTAAATCTTTATAGATTCCTGCTCCACGCGGTCGGAGTTCGTCGAGGATGTCACAAATGGTTTCCACCACTTCGAGGTTGGTGCGTTCGTTACGCCCACCCACATTGTAGGTTTCGCCCATTCGGCCGGATTCGACCACCGTGACCAAGGCGCGGGCATGATCTTCCACATAGAGCCAGTCGCGTATGTTGTCGCCTTTTCCATAGATTGGAAGCGGCTTTTCATCCAGGGCATTCAGAATCACAAGCGGGATCAGCTTTTCGGGGAAGTGATACGGACCATAGTTGTTGGAGCAGTTGGTAATCACCACCGGAAAACCGTAGGTATGAAACCAGGCTTTTACCAGATGATCGCTCGACGCTTTACTGGCGGAATAAGGTGAGCGCGGATCGTAGGATGTTGTTTCTTCAAAGAGCCCTTCGGCGTCTAGCGAACCGTAAACTTCATCCGTTGAAATATGGTGAAAGCGGAACTCCTTTTTCCGATCATTGGAAAGTGTATTCCAATATTCGCGGGCACATTCCAGCATGGTGTAAGTGCCCATAATATTGGTTTCCATGAATGCCGCAGGTCCGTCGATGGAGCGGTCCACGTGCGACTCGGCCGCTAGATGCATCACCGCGTCCGGCTGAAACTCAGCAAAGAGAGCGGAGACCGCATCCTTGTCGCAGACATCGGCCTGCGCAAAGTGATAAAGCTCACTGTTCTCAACTTCCTTCAACGATTCAGGAACCCCGGCATACGTCAATTTGTCCAGATTGAGGACCGTGCATTTTTTATCATTCACCAAATGGCGACAAACCGCTGATCCGATAAATCCAGCACCGCCGGTAACAATCACTTTTTTCATAATGCTTTAATCTCCTCTACTACCGCAGTTCCATTTTGATCTACAAACTGATCCAATTCCACTTTCCAATCGTTGAAAACATTAATGCCCAAAGCTTTCGCATGGGCATTTTCGAGAATGGAATTTATCGGGCGTTTCGTTGGTGTTATAAATTCCTCAGACGTACAGGGTACAAAGTTATGTTCTACATTCAGACCCTCTAAAAATGAACAGGCTAAATCATACCAAGTGCAGTAACCTTCCGATGAAGCATGGAAAACCCCTGTTGCCTGTTGTTCTGCGATTGCTCTGATTTGGTGCGCAAGCGTCATCGACCAGGTTGGGGATCCGTATTGATCGTTTACCACTTTGAATTCTTTACCCGGGTTCTGCAGCGTCAGGCGTAGCATGGTTTTCAAAAAGTTATTTCCATGGGCTCCATAGAGCCATGCCGTGCGAAGGATTGCAAAACGACCCGTCTGTTCTGCAATTGCCCGCTCACCGGCCAGCTTGGATCTTCCATATTCCGAAATCGGATTCGGTTCGTCCGTTTCTTCCAATGATTGGAACAACGGTTTATCACCTGAAAAAACATAGTCCGTCGAAACGTGAGCTAAAAAGGCATCGTTCTTTTCGGTCCATTCGGCAAGGTGCGAAGGAAGATCGCAATTGGCCTTCCAACAGGTCGGATCGGTCTCACAGGCATCCACGGCCGTAAAGGCCGCGCAGTTTACGATGATCTCCGGTTGAAGTTTGTCCAAAATTTCCAGACATTGGAAACGATCGGACAGGTCGACTTCCGGCAAATCAACCCCGGACCCACCGGCGCAATCTTTAAAAGCATCAAGGCAGTCGGTTCCGAGCTGCCCCTTTGCTCCGGTTATCAGAATTCTTTTCATCTTACTCAACAGTCACGGATTTGGCGAGGTTACGCGGCTGATCGATTTCGCAGCCACGGGCAGCCGCAATATGGTATGCCAAAAGCTGTAGTGCCACCACGGTGGGGATTGGAGTGATGGCCGGCGGACAGTCCGGTATCACAATGGTATCATCGAATCCATCTGCAACCCCTTCATCCCCGGCACTGACCACCGCGATTACCGGGGCCTTGCGAGCCTTGCACTCTTCAGCATTACCCAGCGTTTTGTCTTTCCCGGGAATGTTGTTCAGCAGAGCAATCACAGGTGTATCTTCCTGCAGTAACGCAATCGGCCCATGCTTCAGCTCAGCGGCATGATATCCTTCCGCATGAATGTAGCTGATTTCTTTCAGTTTCAACGCCCCTTCAAGAGCTACCGGGAATAGATAACCACGGCCGATAAAGAACGCATTGTCGCATTGTGCATATTTCTGAGCGACCGCCTGAATGGCATCGTTCTGTTTCAGAACCTCTTCAACCAGTTCCGGCAGGCGCTGGATCCAGCGCGCAAACTGCGCTCCGTCGTGTGCCGCCATACGCCGAGTACGCGCAATCTTTAGCGCCATCATCAGCATGACAGAAACCTGACAGGTGAAAGCCTTGGTTGACGCCACTCCGATTTCCGGACCGGCATGCAGGTAGACTCCGCGACCGGTTTCCCGGGCGATGGTTGAACCTACCACATTACAAAGACCGGCCACGATCGCCCCTTTCTGTTTGGCTTCGCGCACCGCCGCCAATGTATCTGCTGTTTCACCGGACTGGCTGATGGCCACCACCAAATCGCTTGGCGTAATGAGCGGATTCCGATAACGGAACTCGGCAGCCTGCTCCACTTCGGCATTCACGCCGGCCATTTCTTCAATGGCATACTCTCCGACCATACCGGCATGCATTGATGTTCCGCATCCCACCACCAGCACGCGGCTGATCTGGGCGGCATCGCGCGCCGAAAAATCAAGACCGGATAAAATGGCCGTTCCCATTTCATAGTCGAGCCGCCCCCGGATGGCATTGCGGATCGACTGAGGTTGCTCAAACATTTCCTTCAGCATGAAATGTGCGAACTCCCCTTTTTCCGCAGCCCCCTCTTCCCACTCCATTTCCGTGACTTCACGGCTGACCGGAGCACGATCCACATTGCAGATTTCCATGCCGTCCTCAGTGATCACCGCCATATCAAAATCTTCCAGATAAACGGCATCGCGGGTATGCGGAATAATGGCGGAAGCATCGCTGGCCACCAATGTTTCGTTACGCCCGATCCCGATAACAATCGGACTGCCGCAACGCGCAACAACCAGCTTGCCCGGTTCGTGATCCGTCATTACCACAATGCCGTACGTACCTTTAATCCGTTGCAGCGCTTCACTGACGGCGTCTTCAAGATTATCTTTGTAGCAGAAAGCAATCAGCTGAACGAGCACCTCGGAGTCTGTATCGGAAATGCATTCAATACCGTGCTGTGAAAGGACTTTGCGGATATCCTTGTAGTTTTCAATGATACCGTTATGCACCATGGCAAAATGACCGCTGGCATCAAGGTGCGGATGGGCATTCACTTCGTTTGGCGGGCCGTGTGTCGCCCAGCGAGTATGACCAATCCCCTGCACTGATTCCGTCAGCGTTCGACCGGCCGTCGCATTCACCTTCGCCCGAAGATCCTTGATCTTACCGGGATTCTTCACCACATCAATCCGACCATCATATAGGCAGGCTACCCCTGCAGAATCATAGCCGCGGTACTCTAACCGTCTTAATCCATCAACGAGAATATCCGATGCTTTACGTTTTCCGAAATAACCTACAATTCCACACATGATATTTATCCTATGTTACGTTTCGTGATTCGTGATTCGTGATTCGTGATTCGTGATTCGTGATTCGTGGAAATTTGAAGAACCGGGACAGAAACTCAATTTATTTTTAAGATTTCTTTACCAGGAGCGCACGCTACCGCCCTTGGTTGATCAGCCTCGAATGCTGAAACCTACCGGTCTCACTCCAAAATATGTTGAATATCCAACCATTGGATATCCGCTTAACAGGATGTGTCAGTCTTTTGTTAAACGATGTTTTGTTCGTTGCTCCAGCGCACTGGTCGGAAATTCCGCCTCGACCAACGTACCCAGCATTTCGAGAAGAACGCCAACCCGGTCTTCGGCCGGCATCACTTTAATGACCGTAACCTTCAGGCCCCGCATCGAGCCATCCAGAATAGTGGTTTCCTCGCCGACTTCCAGCGGAATACCGGCATCCACGGACTCCTCTTCATTCAGATCATTCCGAATGGATTCAATCACGGAATCCGGTATGGCAACATAGCGCTCATTAAAAAGCGGAATATTCATGACCCCCGGGGCATACGAGATGGCCTGCTTCATTTCCGTCATATCGAAACGGACAAATATATAGCCCGGAAACATGGCTTCCTGAAACCAGACCGGTCCGCGCGCCGTTTTGCGGCGGAATCGAATCAGCGGACAAAAAACATGCAACCCATGCATTGAGGCGATATTCGCCGCCGCCATACGCTCTTTTTTCGGTTTGGTTCGGACACAGAACCAATGCTCACCCTCTGGAAATTTAACAGCCATGATTCATTTACCTATCATCTTCAGTAGCAACGGCAGGGTTTTTCCGGCGCGGCGCTGCCAGTTTTCCAGCAACTCTACTTTTTCAACAAGGTCCTCTTTGCTTTGGCTTTCATAGTCCTCAAGCAACTCTCGAATACGGGCAATGCGGTCGGCCCCGCTCGCCACATGCGGCTGAATCTGCTCACTCGCAAAGCCGGAAGCAATTTTCCGCAGCGAGGTTTCCGCCACATAATAATCTTTTCGGTCTCCGGGAATATAGACCGTGCGAATGGCACCGAATGAACGCAGGATCTTCAACCCCTGGCTGGTTGAGCCCTTGCTGATGTTGAGCCGGATTCTACAATCATCCAGACACAGCGGAATGGAGGAAACAAAGAGAATGCCGTAAATCTCGCCGACAGAACGCGGCAGATTCAGCATATCGGCCATCCGCACAAAGAGAGCAATCACTTCGCTCTCAAGCTCATCGAGCACCCGGACCTTTTCAGACACATTATTCATGATGTTCAAAATATACTGAACATATCGGTTTGTTCAACCTTTAGTTCAGTATAATCATAGAAATACAGCATGCACCGACGGGGAATACACCTATATTAACGGTAATGCTTATAACTTTTATCACTTTTATACTTTACTATTCCGATCATGTTTATAGTTTATCCACCAATTCGAGTCATTGAACAGGAAAACAACGATGTCAAAAATTAATAAAAAATCTATTTCGGCCCTTCAGCACGAACTGCAAGACGCAACAGCGGAGCAAATCATTGCCTTTGCCGCCCAAAACCTAGCATCCCCCATCTTTGCCTCATCGCTGGGCCAGGAAGATCAGGTCATCACGGATATAATCGCCACGGGCGAGTTGGACATTCCGATTTTCACACTCGATACAGGACGTTTATTCCCCGAAACCTACGACCTGATTGCAGAAACTGAAGCACGATATGGATTAAAGATAGAAACCACATTTCCAAACACTGGAAAAGTCGAAGAAATGGTTCGCGAAGAGGGTATTAACCTATTCCACAATAGTATTGAGTCCCGCAAACGCTGCTGCGGCGTGCGCAAAATGGAACCGCTTCGCCGTATGCTCGGCACTTCCAATGGCTGGATCTGCGGTCTGCGCCGCGATCAATCCCCTACCCGTACCGAGATGCATGCCATTGAATGGGATGCCGGAAATGATATTCCAAAATTTAACCCATTGATCAACTGGACGCTCGAAGACGTGCTCGCATACATCAAGAAAAATGATGTGCCCTACAATCCGTTGCATGATCAAGGGTTCATCAGTATCGGCTGCGCCTGCTGTACCCGTGCAATTGAACCCGGCGAAGATATCCGGGCCGGTCGCTGGTGGTGGGAGTCGCCCGAGCAAAAGGAATGCGGGCTGCACGTCGTTGATGGGAAAATTGTCAGAAGCAAGGATTTATAAATTAACAGGAAACAATCATGAAATACCAATTAAGCCAGTTAAAACAGTTGGAAGCGGAGAGTATCCGCATTATTCGCGACGCCTACAGTCAGTTCGAAAACCCAGTCATGCTCTATTCGATCGGCAAGGATTCGGGCGTCATGGTTCGGCTTGCACAGAAAGCATTCTATCCGGGCAAAGTACCCTTCCCTCTGATGCACATTGACTCTACTTTTAAATTCAAGGAAATGATCCAGTTTCGCGACCAGTTCTGCGCCGACGAAGGTCTCGACCTGTTGGTACACTCCAACGAGGAAGGCCGTGCCGCTGGTGCCAATCCATTTGAGCTTGGCAGTCGGAAATATACTGACCTCATGAAAACCCAGGCCCTGCTCGCCGCCCTGGATCATCATAAATTCGACTGCGCATTCGGCGGGGCCCGGCGCGATGAGGAAAAGTCACGCGCCAAGGAACGTATCTTTTCCTTCCGCGACCAGCACCACCAGTGGGATCCGAAAAACCAGCGTCCTGAATTGTGGTCAAACTATAATGCCCGCATCAATCCCGGCGAGAGTGTTCGTGTGTTCCCGCTCTCCAACTGGACTGAGCTCGATATCTGGCAATATATCCGATTAGAAAATATTCCGATCGTACCGCTCTACTTTGCCAAAAAACGGCCGGTCGTTGAATACAACGGCATGACAGTAATGGTCGACGACGAGCGCCTGCCGCTCGACGGACAGGAACCCCGCGAAGAAATGATCCGTTTCCGTACCCTTGGCTGCTACCCCCTCACCGGTGCGGTGGCATCCGAAGCCGATACGGTCGAAAAGATTGTAGAGGAAATGATGACCACCCGCCTCAGCGAACGCTCCACCCGCGCCATCGACAAAGACTCCGACGCATCAATGGAGCAGAAAAAACGCGAAGGTTATTTTTAAACTAAGTTACGCATTACACGGTACGAATTACGTAAGGACAGAACCATGGATATTGACCAATTTTTAGACCAACACGAAAACAAGAGCCTGCTCCGCCTGCTGACCTGCGGATCGGTGGACGACGGCAAATCAACCCTGATCGGCCGCCTCCTCTACGACAGCAAACTGATTTTCGACGATCAGCTCAGCGCCCTGCACGCCGACAGCGAAAAAGTCGGCAACGCCGGTGAAGGCGAAATCGACTATGCGCTGTTGCTCGACGGCCTCAAAGCCGAGCGGGAACAGGGCATCACAATTGATGTCGCCTATCGTTACTTCGCCACGCCGAAACGCAAGTTCATCATTGCCGACACACCCGGCCACGAGCAGTACACCCGCAACATGGCTACCGGAGCTTCCACCGCCGATCTCGCGCTGATCCTGATCGATGCGCGCTACGGTGTCATTACCCAGACCAAACGGCACACCTTTCTGGTTTCTCTGCTCGGGCTTAAACATATCGTGGTTGTCGTCAACAAAATGGACCTGAAGGACTACAGCGAAGAAGTCTTCGAGTCCATCAAAGCCGAGTTTGAAGAATTCAGTGCCGACCTGAATCTACCCAATGTCACCTTCATTCCGATCTCGGCACTCAAAGGCGACAACGTCGTTGAGAAATCCGAAAAAACCGATTGGTACAAGGGCGCCCCCCTGCTTCCGATTCTCGAAGAGGTGGATGTGGCGGCGGGCTTGAACTTCGACGACTTCCGCTTCCCGGTACAACTTGTCAGCCGGCCGAATCTGGACTTCCGCGGCTTTGCCGGAACGGTGGCATCCGGCACCGTTCGTCCAGGCGATAAAATCAAAGCGCTCCCGTCGTTGAAAGAGTCAACAGTCAAACGCATCGTCACGGCCGATGGCGATCTCGACGAAGCCTTCGCTTCTCAGGCCATCACGGTGGAACTCAATGATGAGATTGATATTTCCAACGGCGAAATGATCGTGCATGCGGAAAATGTGCCGCACATCTCGACCCATCTGGAAGCATCGGTGGTATGGATGACCGAAACCCCGTTGAAAGCAGGAAAGACCTATGTAATTCGACACACCAGCCGAACCACAAAGGCTAAAATATCTGAACTCAAGTTCAGCGTGGATGTGAATACGCTGGAGAAAAACCCGACCGATGAACTGAAACTGAACGAAATCGGCCGCATCGTCATCGCGACCCACCTGCCGCTGTTTTTCGATCCCTACACAAACAACCGCGAAACCGGAAGTTTCATTCTCATCGACCCGATCACCAATACCACTGCCGGGGCCGGCATGATTGAAGGCCGCCTGAGCGTTGATAAACCGGGAGCCGATGTCGGCGGTGAATCCGCATCGGTCAACAGTGTCGACCGCCGGGAGTTCCTTTGGGAAAAAAGCCAGATCGATGCCGGAGTACGTGCCAACCGAAATGGCCACAAAGGCAAGGCCGTACTCTTTATCGGAAATGCCGCCCGGAAAAACGATCTGGCAAAATTCCTGGAACTGAAGTTATTCAACGATCGCAACCAGTCCTTTTACCTCGGCGTCAACAGCCTGATGGAAGGTCTTGATGCCGATTTAGAGAACAACTTCCAGAACCGGGAAGAACACATTCGTCGTATCGGGGAGCTGGGTCGTATTCTAACGGACGCCGGACTGATCTTTATCAGTGCGCTGGACCGGATCGACGCATATGAGCTGTCCTTGCTGAAACACCTCAACTCCCCCAACGAGTTGCTGGTTATCAGTGTTGGACAAAGCCCGGTGGATAATCAGCTGATTGATCTGTCGCTCGATGAAGAGATCGACCGAACCGATGCTCTTGCACAGATCACCACCGAACTGAACCGCCATAACGTATTCCCGGAATACAGCATCTAGGAGCCGGCGTTGAAACTCTCAACCAAGCCACGCTACGGCCTGCGTATTCTTGCGCAGATTGCCGCCGACGGGGGCGACGACTCCCCCGTCAGCGGAAAAGAAGTTGCGAAAAAACAGGATATCTCAATTGCCTACATTGAGCAGATCCTAATTCCAATGCGCAATGCAGGTCTGGTACGCACGGTGCGCGGGCGGAACGGGGGCTACATTCTTGATCGACCGGCCGAAGACATCTCCCTCCTGGAAATCATCGAGCTGTTTGAAGGAAAGCTCGAGCTGGTTTCTGACCGCGATCAGAGTTCGGCTTCCAATATCTGGAACCGCCTGACGATGTCTTTACGGAAAGAAGCCGGAGCAATCACCGTTGCTGATCTGGCCACCCTTATTACGGACGAAAATCCACCCGTCATCGATTTTATGATTTAGCTCCAAATGAGTGAAAATCCGTTTATGCTTATTTGCCGGGTGGACTTTGAGAATTTATTTCGATAAAAAATATCCCATGAAATTAAGCATCTTAAGTATTATTTTTTTCCTGCTGCTTTCCACAGCGGCAAAACCTGGTGAATCCTACATTTTAACAGGTAGGGAAACTTCGATTTTCGGCATCTTTCAGGCCGACTTAAAAGCCTATCCAGAGCTCTATGAAGGCGAAGACGTTAACGCCTATTATCAATCCTTCAAAACCCTGAACAACCTAGGTGAAAGAAAGCTGAAACCGGGGGAAGAACTCATCTTTCCCGACACCGCCTTGAGCAAAAAAATAAAAGAGGCCGAGGCTGCAGAAGCGGCACGGGCGGCAGCCGAAGCTGAAGCGGCAGTGGCGGCGGCTGAAGCAGCGGAAGCACAAACACAAGGAGCAGCAGCTCCGGCGGCAGCCCCATCAACAGCACCCTATGGGGAAGTTTCACTTTTCGGGACTGACAGGCCCTCCTCAGCGCGACCGCAACAGCCTGACCGGGCGAATGCCGAAGCCCAACAACAGCAGGCCCGGCAACAGGCAATTAATCATTTTCAATACAACCTCTTGCCATTCCTGATGTTCGATTACAGCCGCAATATTATTGGAAATATTGAAGACGGGAATATCGATATCCTGGTTGAACAGGCGCAGGAAACCGTGGATGAGCGCTTTGCCAAAGCACTTGTTCTGCATGCGTATCCTGAGCAAAAAACCTATGTCCTTCAGTTTGAGAAACCTGAAAAAGTGGGTGAATACTTTTTCTTTGCAATCAAAAAAGAGGATAGCGGGACGTTCCGCTTTTACTCCCTTGAAATGGGTATCACATTTTTCGGTACCGGCAATAAAGGCGTTCTGCACGAATGGCTCTCTGCCGGGGATTATTCCGATCTAGGAGGACGCAGTTACAACGATCTTCCGAGCTTTCTGAAAGAACTTAAGAACGGGAAGCCAGAAGTTGCCGACGATGAAGATTCGAAGGAATAATAATCGAACCTGTGTACCTAAAATAAAACAGCGGATGTTTCCATCCGCTGCATATTCCCTCTTCAAATATTTTCAAAGCGTAGCATTAACCCCGCAGTGCTAGTTCGCCTGAGGAGTTTCCCAGATATAGTCCAGGTCTAGCGTCACCACTTCACACGGCTCAGCAAGTACACTGAGATGCACACGCATCGTATCGCCGAACGGTTTTGATCCAACGTATTCCGTATTGGCTGCATTAAAATCGACATTGTTGCTGGTAACAGATGCCATCGCCTCATATTGAATACGGGGGTCATCTGCAAGAGCATAGACAACCTGATCATCATCGCGCAACTCTGGCCGGTACCCTGTATTTTCCGCGTCAAGCGGATCGCCGCCAACCATATATTCGTGAAGGTTACTCACTCCGTCAGAATCACTATCCACCGACGGATCATCCGGTAGCCCGGCATATTCTTCCGCCCAGCTTTCGTATCCGGTTTTCATTTCAACTGAATCTACATTCATCCCGCCTTCATCGAAACTTGCGCGTAGCGTTCCGTTTGAACAAGCGGGAAACTCCACATTGCGCAAAACGATCTTCTGCAACTCGTCAGGATTTTCAGAGATTGGAACAAAGGCGGAAGCAACCGGGCTTCCGTTGAGGGAGAGAGAAATGAATCCGTCCGGCAAGGCGGATGACGCATTCAATACAACATGATAGAAACCTTCATCGCAATCGACGGTAAATTCCTGCCAGTCACCGGAATCATCCATACTGGATTCCAACTCATCGGCAGCAATGACATCCTTCGCAATACCCCTACCTGCAAACCATCCGACCAAGGTTCCTAAAACAACCATCAGCACGAGCGTCAAAATTGCAAGGGGCGTAATACTAAACGCATCTTTACCCGGTTTTCGGGATTCCGTTAATTGTAATTTCATGATGTTACGCTCCAACCTTCATTCCGGATTCAATTCTCAGCCTACAGTTTCAGTTCTACCAAATATTCCTACATATCATTCGCCGGTCCGCTGTATCTTGATGACATAGAAAGCCGGATAAACACATAAATAAATAGCGTTTACAGGGGTTGGAAGCAAGTTGAATCACGATGCCGATCCGACAAAAACAACAGTCGCAGATTGTAATGATAAAAAGAAAGGGCACCGATTTTTCATCAGTGCCCTCAACTAAGTTTAAAAGTGGCGGAGAGAGAGGGATTCGAACCCCCGGAAGCTTGCGCCTCTCCGGTTTTCAAGACCGGTACCTTAAACCACTCAGACATCTCTCCGTTTGGAAGAACGCGGAATGTATAAATTTAAGAGGATTCAAAGCAAGCCGTTTCTATAAAGAATCACTGTTTTGCACTAAAATATTCCAAACACCCTTTCCCTTGGGGAGATAGACGGCAGAAGTGGAGAAGCTTTTGGTTTGAGCGGGCTTCAATCGGCATGGTAAATATAGCGGCTATGTTTTTATTATCCATTTTCAAACGAATCCTGATCGTTGCGCTGATCTGTGGAACTGCTTTTCCTTCATGGGCGGCAACCTACTACGTTGACTCGAATTTTCAGGGGGAATCCCCTTCTGGCACTTCCTGGATCAGCGCATTCCCTTCCATTCAAATGGCGATTGATGCGGCTTCGAAAGATGGCGGTGGACAAATCTGGGTGAAATCCGGCGTGTATAAACCGGATGGGCTTGATAAAACAGCCACCTTCGACTTAAAGCCAAACATTACGATCTACGGCGGATTTCGCGGCAGCGAAACCAAACTGGACGAGCGCATTGTGAAAGCAAACCGAACGGTTCTGAGCGGCGATATCGGCCGAGTCGGCTCAATATCCGACAACTGCTACCACGTGCTTACCGCATCGGGAAACTGCCGGATCGATGGATTTATTATATCCCGGGGTATTGCCAATTCAACGTCTGAACACCGCTTTGGCGGCGGACTTCTTGTTCGGCCGGGCAGTAAGAATGTGATCGCGTCCAACTGCACATTTGAAAAAAACACAGCAGAATCCGGTGGAGCCATTCATTTAACAGAGGGCGAACTGAGCATTACAAATTGCACCTTTTACTCAAACTCCGGTGAGACGGGCGGGGCGATTTCCATCGAGGGCCAAAGTTTACTGACCATACAGGATTCAATTTTCTCTTCCAATTTTGCTCCGAAAAGCGGTGGGGCCCTATCCGTTAAAGAAGGTGGAAATGTAAATATTACTGACACCTCTTTTCTCTATAATTCCACGGACGGGGATGGTGGCGCCCTTGCCGCTGTATCCGAGACGCATTCAGGAATCCAATTGAAAATTTTCAACTCCACCTTTTTAGAAAACTCGGCCCGAAATAATGGCGGTGCGGCCTCATTCTCAGGACCTTTTTATCCAACTATTAAAAAATGCAGTTTCGAAAACAACTATTCACCGCGCGGAGCCGGTGCCATTGCCAACCGCTCAGGAACGACCACGGTCATTCTGGAGATCACATTCGCAAAAAACCGCGGCTCCAAAGGCAGCGAAAACATCGGGAACGACAGCAGTTCCAGCGTGGTTGAATCGCAGGCCGCCGCGGATCAGCTTGCCAAACAAACAGAAGCGGCACTGAATCCACCGGAACCCGTGGCAGCAGCCGTTGTGGAACAAAAAAAGCGGCAGCTACCGGATGCATTCGTGTATAACGCCAAGGATAATACCAAACTCAAACTGCGGAGTGTGGTGGCCAATGCAGACACTACCGTATTTATTTTCGGCGACCTCACCGATGATGCCTTCATTAAAGGGTACCGGTATATTGAAGCCGCTGCCCGGGACTTTTATCCCAAAGGCGTTCGTTTTTTCTACATTTACCGCAATTTAAGACACCCGGAAAACAACGGATATATTCGTCCTTTCAACGTTAAAGAGCGAGCCCGTCAGGTGCAGCTTGCGCAAGAGCTGCTCAACACCTCCGTCCCTTGGCTTTATGACCCGATTGATAACCCGATTGTAAAAGCACTCGCACCGGACGAGACATCAGGCGTGTTGATTTTTTCCCGCAATGGTGAAGAGGAATATCAGGGAGAAATTTCAGACAACGACTCTTTTCGCTCAAAACTGACCGAACTTGCCGGAACCGTTTTCAAACCCTTTAAAATGAACGAACTCCCCCGCCCCTCCATTCAGCCGATCAACTTACCAGAAGCAATCCTACTCCCCCGTGCACAGGTCAATGTGAATACGGACAAACTAAAACCCCTCCAAATCACCCCCGTGGAATCGCGCGCTCCGTTTTATGTAAAAGCCAGAATTGAAGGCAGTGAGAACGTATTAAAATCGGGTGATGGAAAACTCTATCTGGGCTTTCATATTGACCCGTTATACCACGTTGAATGGAACAATCTCGGGGAACCGCTGAGTTATATTCTGAAGGCTCCCAAAGGCGTCATTGCCCCATCCATCAATTCTGCCCCGCGCGTTACCGGTGTGGTAACCGATTCCGAGCCCCGGGAATTTATTCTGCAGGCCCGGAAGCTGGATTTAAAGAAACCCATTGCCATGGAAGTTACGTATTCAGTTCACACATCCGCAAATCGGAACCTTGAAGTAACCCAGCAATATCTCATCTACCTCGAACACGATATGCTTGGGGGAGAGGTGATTGGGCGCCAGCTTAATATTTCCGAAAAAATCCCTTCCGCTGATAAAAACGTTGCGTCCAGTAATGCATACAAAGCTATGCTGAGACGATTCGATGTCGACCGGAACGGCGAACTGACAGAAGATGAAGTCATCGGAAGATTAAATAGCCGCTTCGACTCGATTGATCTGAATCATGACGGCGCAATTTCTGAATCGGAATATGCGGACTACCGCAAGAAGCAATAGCCTTTGCTACAGCGATTACTAACACGAAAGGCGAATCCCCCGAAAAGAGTTGCAAGAGGAGCACTACCCCCCCTTAACGCGATCTGCTTCCTGCTTCCGAATCGCCTCTTCATGAATGGACTGCATAAGTTGCAATACAAAATCCTCTGATAGCCGCAGTCCGGCCCCGCGTCTCACCCGGTCGTCCAGAATTTCGCGCCAGCGATGGGGCTGCAATGTGGATACATGCTGCTCTGACTTCAGTCGTCCCATCTCACGGACAACATCCATGCGTTTCCCTAGCAGTTCGAGCACTTGACTATCGAGTTCATCAACATTTTCACGAAGCTTGCTCATGTGGTTTACGAACACGGAGCTGTCGCTCTCCTCTATGCATTGCTGCAAAGCATCAACCATAATCTGAAACTGGTCGGGGGTCAGTTGCTGCGCCGCATCCGACAACGCGTTGGAAGGATCCGGATGGACTTCCACCATAAGACCGTCAAACAAAAGATCCATGGCCTCCTGCGCAATCGAAGAAATGAGATCCGCCCGTCCACAAATATGGCTCGGGTCGCAAATGAGCGGAACGTCGGGCAGTCGGCGCATCAGTTCAATCGGCATCTTCCAGGCCGGGGCATTGCGATAGCGCATCTCCAGCGAAGAACTCACACCCCGATGAATGGCCCCCAGCCGGGTGAGCCCCGCATTGGCCAACCGCTCAATCGCTCCGATCCAAAGGCCGATATCCGCACTCATCGGATTTTTTACAAACACTGGAATATCGGTTCCTTTCAAGGCATCGGCAATCGCCTGCACGGAAAAGGGATTCGTTGTGGTACGCGCCCCCACCCAAAGCACATCCAGTTCATATTCCAGACAGGCTTCCACATGAGAAGGCTCCGCAACCTCGGTGCCGATCTTTAAACCGGTTTCGCTGCGGGCACGGTCCAGCCAGCCAAGTCCTTTCAGCCCAACCCCTTCAAAACTGCCCGGTCGCGTTCGCGGCTTCCAGATGCCCGCCCGCAGAAAATCGACTCCGTTCCCTGCCAATGCTTTTGCGGTACTCAGCACCTGCTCTTCGCTTTCTGCACTGCAAGGTCCGGCCGCCAAAAAAATTCCAGTCCCTGGAAATCCCCACTCCTTAATGATCTCTTTTCTCATGAAAACGCCTCATAAATTCAGGAATGATAGTTTCACGTTTCAGCATAAGACGCAACCCGCCGCACTTGCTCAAATTCATTTCACGAGATAAAGTTCTCCCATCTTCAACCAAAAGGATCTTCAGATGATCGATATCGATACCGCCAAAAAAATTGCCGTTCTGATCGATGCAGAAAACGCATCCCATCAGGTTCTGGGTGCCGTCATGGCCGAACTTTCCAAACACGGACACATCATCGTTAAAAAGGCCTATGGCGACTGGAGCAGCAAACATCTGGTCAACTGGCCCGGGCCGCTGAATGAACTGGCCATCACTCCGGTTCAGCAGTTTTCATATACTCAGGGGAAAAATTCATCCGATGCCGCCATGATCATCGATGCCATGGATCTGCTTTACACCAAACAATTCGATGCCTTTGCCCTCATCACCTCCGACAGCGATTTCACCAAGCTGGCCTCGCGCCTGAAAGAAGAACAGATCTATGTCTTTGGAGTCGGCGAAAAGAAAACACCGACGGCATTCCGCAATGCCTGCGATGACTTTATCCTGACCGAAGTGCTCCAAACGCCGGACGAAGAAAAGCCTGCTGCAAAAAAGACAACGAAGAAAACATCAACAAAAAAGACCAAACAGCAGACCCTCAAGCAGGACACCAAGCTCGTGAATATTCTGAGATCGGCGATTGAGCAATATGCGGACGACGATGGCTGGGCGCGCGTAGGCACCTGCGGGAGCCTCATCAAGCGGCAGTATCCGGACTTTGACCCGCGGAACTACGGGTTTAAAACCTTCACCCTCCTTTTCGACGGCATCGGTCTGTTTGAAATCGATAAAAGAAAATCCGGTTCCACCAACACCGTATTTGTACGGGACAGCAAAAAATAGGGCTTACTTTTTCCAAAGATTGGAACGGATGTTCTCCACAGCGAACGCATCCAGTTCCAAATCGGTGTGCGTCGAGCCCAGCGTGTTGAGATAATGCGAATCAGAGTTGCGGACAATGGGATAGTTTAATGCCAACGCAGGATCTCCGTGGGCCGTCAGTTCAACTGCGTCGAATTCTTCATCCGGCAGAAATCCCAGCTGGGCAATAATTCCATACACCATCCGGTCAATATGCGCCGGGATAATCAGGCCACCCAATGCATGCACCTCGGTAACGAGTGAGCTGACGTCATAACCGGACGCGCTGATCAAAAACTTTTCCGCAAACCCGAGGATTTCCTCGTTTTCATCAATAATCGGTTGGTCCCCGAATTTTTCCGGGTTGTTGGGAATGTCGGGCAGGCTGTCGTAGACCTTCTCTCCCAGCTCCATCGCCTTATCGAGTTGATCAAAGAGACAGAGGATATGCGCTTCTTCAACCGAGGTGACTTCCATACCGAACAGGCAATTCATGCCTTGTTGTTCACAGATTTTTCCAAAGGCTGGAAGATTAAAGCCGCAGTTATGATCGGACAGCGCAATGGCATTCAGCCCGACCGCCTTCGCCTGCTGCACAATCGCCGCGGGCGACATTTCCAGCGAAGCACACGGGGACAGACAACTGTGAATATGAAAATCCGCCCGAATCTTCATAAACCGCCCCTAGGCCGCCGGGCAGCCGCCGATATGCTGCGCAATCAGTGCGGAGGTATTAAACTGATTTTCCGAAGTTTGGAAAACCGCGATGCCTTCTTCAGCGGAAGCCGCGAGCATATCCTCCGGCACCGGCCGGTCGTTGCAGATAACAATGGCGGCAACCCCGGCCAGCGAAGAAACCGCCACCGTGTTTTTATGCGCCTGAATCGTAATCAACACCGAACCCTCTTCGGCATTCCCCATCACATCGCTCAGCAGATCCGATGTGTAGCCGGACGTTATCTCCCCATCTTCATATTCACCCTGCACGCAGCTGAACGGTTCCAAAGATGCAAGTTCACTGATTTTCATTTTCTTTCTCCGATTTCAAATAAATGATGGACTGCACCATCGTTCCCATCCCCACGGCCGATTCGATGGCAAATTCATCCGATACGCGCTTCACATTCGGCAACCCCATACCGGCCCCAAATCCCTGCGAACGGATCCATTCGTTGGCAGTTGAATACCCCTGAGTCAGCGCTTTCTCCGTGTCTTCAATACCCGGCCCCCGGTCGTGGGACGATATTTTAACCCGATTTTCATTAATATCAAACCCCAGCATCCCGCCAATAGAATGGGCCACCAGATTGATTTCCAATTCATAGCTTGCAACAGCAACCCGCCGAACCAGCTTCGGGGGCACGCCCCGCTCTTTCAAAAATTTCTTAATCTCGCTCGAAGCTTTTCCGCCGTTTTCAAAATCGTAGCGATGCAACTGATAGACCTTGGAAAGGTTCAGCGAAGCCGGTTCAACCGGTTGTTCACTCTGCTGCTCCATCTGACGCAACTGGCGCGAAAGCTCTCGAATCAGTGCATGGTTGATATTTCGGAACGTCAGTATGCCGGTCAGTTCATTCTTTTTGTTAACAACCGGAAACTGGCGGAATGAAAATTTACCGAAGGCGGAAATCGCAAAGGAGAGCGGCATATCTTCCGCCAGGGTCTGCACTTCGCCCACCATCCACCGGGTCACGTTCTGCTCCATGGCCCCTTGCTCCAGCGCATTCATGAGGTCGTTCATCGTAACAATGCCTACGACCCGCTTACTGTCCACCACCGGCACGCCCGTAATGGAATTATTTTTCATGATGGTCTGCACATCACGCATCGTGCAGTTGCGGGAAACGGCAAAAACTTTGCTGGTCATGACCTCGCTGATGCGTAGGCCGTAGATCAGTTCCTGAACGCGCAGCGACGACTGGAGGGGCTGTTTATGCTCCTCGCTCATCAAACTTCCATAATCCGCCCCAGACGGACGCACGATTCAAACTTCGGATGCCGGGTGCAGAACAAAGCAATGTCCTGATCCTTCGCCAATTCAATCATCCCTTCTGTCACTGTCTTATCGTTGGCAATCACGATGGCTTCTGAGCCGACAATCCCGGCCGATCGGATGGACTGCTCGGTCGAAAGCGAAGTAACCATGAGCATCTCATCCCGATCGCTCATCAGCACATCACTCATGAGGTCAGAGGCAAACACGGTTTCAATATTAATTTTTTCCCAGTCATCCGGTCCGCAAATCAACTCGGCATCCAAGGCATAGGCTATACGTTGTAGTTCCATTATTCTCCAAACATTCGGGGTACATAAAACGAATGAGCAGATTCAAACCCTTTTCCCCACTCGGTTCAATCGAAATGGTTCCTGTTTACTGAATTATTCTTCGATGCCCGTTTCCAAAAAGCCGCACATCCGCCACGGATCATTCTGCCGGCCAATCTCTAACGAGCCACTCCCAAGCGCTTTCAGGGTACATCCGTCCAGTGCTTCATAATTCTATTCCAAGCCTTCTCCTGTTGGATTCTCATTGTAGCCCTTTTTGAATCGACAGGGTTTTGGGGCTCGTAATCCAGACTCAAAGGGCCGGCTCGGGCCGATTTCCACTCAACATCTTTCATCTGATCCAGCTCCTCGACCGATCTGGCAATGAGATAGTTGCAGGTATAATTCAACGTGACTTGAAACTCATCTCCTGCATTGCCAACCCAGTAATCGCCCAGACGCACGACATACCCACCAAAATCTGAGAACAATTGAGCCATTAAAACGAGCGGAAACGTAACGGAGAAATTCACATCCATTTTTTGTATGTACTGATCACCCGGATACAAGGTAATCCATTGTTTCTCGTGTTCGTGCGTTACTAAATAACCGCTCGCAAGAACAGGAACACCATCGGTTCGCATCATCTTTAACCCACACCAACAATTTCCATTCTTCCTTCTGGGAATCTCAATCCGTATGAGCCTGTTTTCAGTCGTATTTTCATACTTAATATACAAGTCACGCTCATCGGTTGCACATTCATGCAGCGTCCAATCGTCTTCAGAGCCCGCCACAGGTCCTCCGAAAAGGTCCGTCAGCTCCGGTTCGCCCTCCCTATCATAGGTGTAATATTTTCTTGTGCGATACTGCGTCCACATCGTTACCGACAAGGATTGCGGTGTTGCATTAGCGACATCCCGCTCGGCCTCTTCCAAAAGCCCCACTGACGCGTCAAAAAAACATGCTTCTATTGCTTTCTTCACATCATCGTTAACTGGCTGTTGATATAATGAGCGCAGCTTTTCCAGATTTCCGCCCGTTTTGTAATAGAGCAGAAGCGTAGCCCCTTCTTGATCACCAAACTCTTCAAACAATCGTTCGGCGTATTGATCATATATGAGCGATGAAAACCGCTCATCCCCAACGAAACTGAAAAGATAAAGAGTATCCATTGTTAAACCAGACCCTTTCACTGTTCCTTGGCGCAGGTTTTTCTCGTAGATCTCTAAAACAAGATTTATGTGTTCCAGTCGAATTTTGTCTGGAGAAACATCTTTCCCATGAACCCCATCGGGTAACCCAGACGACATTGCCGCCCATCCCTTCCCGTCTTCCCAACTGTACCCACCACTAAAAGACACGGGCTCAGCCCCATATACATGGGTGCAAACCATCGCTAACATTATAGCAACAACTCTCTTCATCATGCACTCCCGCTCCCTCTCTGTCCTCACTCCGGCTCACTGGTGGTCTGAGGATCTACAGGGAATATTTCCACTGGTTGGAACATTCCATGTATTGAAATTTTGATGCAGGTTAGCTATTTTGGAGCTCAGTATCAAAGAGAATGCAATGGAGCTGGATTATGGAATTTGAACTCACCCCGATTGAACAACGCGTGCTGGGTTGCCTCATCGAAAAAGAAATGGCGACCCCGGAATATTATCCCCTGACGCTGAACGCACTGGTCAACGCCTGCAACCAGAAATCAAACCGTCATCCGGTCATGGAATTGGAACAAGCCGAGGTGGAGCAAACACTGTATGAACTGCGCACGGAACACAAACTGGCCGTCGAGGTTTCGTCGTCCGGTAGCCGGACCCTGAAATATCGCCACAATGTGGCTGACCATTGGAGTTTCTCCCTTTCCCAGATGGCCATCCTCTGCGAACTGCTGCTGCGCGGTCCGCAAACTCCGGGCGATCTGCGGGCGCACTGTTCGCGCCTGCATGCGCTGGCCGACTCCAACGAAGTGGAGCAGATCCTCGAGCAGCTGAAGTCGAACGAAGAGGGTTGCTTTGTGGTCCAGCTGCCGCGTCAGCCCGGCAAGCGCGAGCGCCGCTGGGCGCACCTCTTCGGTGGCGAGCCGGAGATGATCGAGGAACAAGCTGAAGAGGTCGGCACCGTTGAAATCCAGACCGGGCCCAGCCGGATTGAACGCATCCAAACCCTGGAATACGAAGTCGCCGACCTCAAACAGGAGATCGGCGATCTGAAAGCGGCCTTCGAAAAATTTAAAACCGCGTTTGAGTAATGGTCCAAAGTCTTAAAGTCAAAGGTCACAAATCAGATCTGCGACTTTCGACGTAGTGTTTCTTTTACCCGCTAGATATTCCGCTTAAAGACAACACGCTCGTTCATTTTACCCGTTTCATCCCGGAAGATCCGGCTGTGCGAGATCAGCCCTTCCTCATCGGGCGTTGAAGATTCGTACATTTTCACATCCAGATATTCAATATTTTCTTCCCTGACCGTATTGTGAATCATGAACATGACTTTTCTCCGTATAAGCGATGCCTGTTCTTATGCCTCCATTGTTAGAAAATCATGAGTATACCGAAGATGAGATTGATTAGATTTTGTCTAAAAATAAAAACGCCGATTTTCCTAAGAAAACCGGCGTTCTAAAAACAGAAAAAATCGGTCTTAAACCTGAGCCGCCCTGGCCAGCGCGTCTTTCACCTGTTGGGTAATAACACCCCACTGCTTATCAGCAATCTGCTGCTTCGTGGCGAGCCATGACCCGCCGATCGCGCTCACAACCGGCACGGAAAGCCACTCGTTCATATTATCGAGGTTCACACCGCCCGTCGGGCAAAACTGAACGCCGAACGGAGCATACGGCGCCGCAAAGTTTTTAAGCATATTCACGCCGCCGGCCGCACCCGCCGGGAAAAACTTGAGCATCTTGCAACCGAGCGACAACCCCTGCTCGATTTCAGAAGGCGTCATCACCCCTGGAATAAAGAGCGTATTATTGTCCTGGAAATATTTCACCGTATCCGGATTCAGTCCGGGAGCCAGACCGAAGCTCACACCGACATCGATGCACATTTTTGCCTGATCCGGCGTCACTACGGTTCCCGCACCCAGCAGTATTTCCGGTAGCGCCTTTTTAATGTTCGCCAGCGCCTGCGGAGCGGCCGCCGTGCGGCAGGTCACCTCAATCACATCCATTCCACCGGCCAGCAGCGCTTCTCCCAGCGGAACTGCATCGTTGGCATCATCAATCACAATCACCGGAATCACCGGGCGTTTCAAAAGTTCGTTCAACATAATAAATCTCCTGTTCGTCTGTAGTTCAAACACTAAGACACGAAGTGCACAAAGAGAATCTGGTTTTAATAACTTAGAGTCCTTAGTGCCTTCGTGTTTATTTTTAGCGGTCGACTCGCGCGCCGGCACCGGCGACAATCTTTTCAACTTCGTTCAGCGAGGCCATTGTGGTATCGCCCGGCGTGGTCATGGCCAGCGCACCGTGCGCCGCACCGTATTCAATCGCCTTTTCGGCATCCTGCAGAATCATCAGGCCGTAGATAAAGCCGGAAGCAAAGCTGTCCCCCCCGCCCACACGGTCCATGATTTCCAGCTCCGGACGATGCGTTGAGGTATAGAACGTTCCATCCACCCAGCACATCGCACCCCAGTCATTCACGGTGGCGGTTTTAACGCCGCGCATCGTCGTGGCCGTTGCTTTAAAGTTCGGGAACTCAGCCACTGCTTTTTGGATCATCTGCTGGAACGCACCCACTTCGAGATCTGTCAGGTTGTCATCCGCACCTTCAATCTCGAAACCGAGACACGCCGTGAAATCTTCTTCGTTGCCGATCATCACATCCACCGACTTCGCAATCTCGCGGTTGATTTCCTGACACTTTTCAATGCCGCCGAATCCTTTCCAAAGCGAAGGACGATAGTTCAGGTCATAGGAAACAATCGTGCCGTATTTCTTGGCAATACGCGCCGCTTCAATCACCACATCACCCGTTGTTTCAGAAAGGGCTGCAAAAATGCCGCCTGTGTGGAACCAGCGAACGCCGAGCGTTCCGAAAATGTATTCCCAGTCAATATCGCCGGCTTTCAGCTGCGAGGCCGCCGTGTTACCGCGGTCGGAACAACCCACTGCACCCCGGATACCGAACCCGCGTTCGGTAAAATTCATGCCATTACGAACGGTGCGCCCGATGCCGTCATAATCCATCCATTTAATCAGCGATGTATCCACGCCGCCCTGCAGGATGAAATCCTCCATCAGCATGCCGACGTCATTTTTTGCGAAGGCCGTCACCACCGCCGCGCGCTGGCCGAAACAGCGGCGCAGACCGCGGGCCACATTATATTCGCCGCCGCCTTCCCACGCCTTGAATTGGCGTGCCGTGCGGATGCGGCCTTCGCCGGGATCAAGACGAAGCATCACTTCGCCTAAAGAAAGAATATCGTATTTGCAGTCAGCTGCAGGTCTCAGTTTAATTTTGCTCATCATCGCTCTCCTTGTAATAAATTAGGCAAACACCTTACTGATTGCGGAGAAAATGTGAATACGTATTTAACGCATAAGTTCGGCCAATATGCGAAACTCTCTTTATTCCACAAAGCGGAACTTTTTCCGATAGCTGGAAGGCGTGGTTCCGGTTTCCTGCTTAAAGGCCTGATTAAAACGTTCGCGGGTGACATAGCCGCAGGATTCAGCCAGATATTCAATCAGCATATCGGTTTCCTTCAACAGCTGGCAGGCGCGCTGAATCCGTTCGCGGCGGATGGAATCGTGTACGGAAATCTGCAGCAGCGAGCGGAAGCGGTTTTCCAATGTGCGCCGCCCCACATGGGCCGCTCTTGCCACATCGTCCACCAGCACGGGTCGATGCGCATTCTCTCGGATAAACTTCAGCGCTTCCGCCACGGCCTGATCGGCCACAGCCGTCAGATCGGTTGAATGCCGTTCAACAATCTGTTCGGGAGAAATACGAACGGGTTCAGCGGGCGCAGCCTCCCCTTTCATCAGTTTATCCAGCATCTGCGCCGCCTGCCAGCCAACGCGGGCCGCGCCCAGCTCAATGCTCGACATCTGTGGGTGGAGCATTTCGCAGGCAAACCGTCCGTTATTCACCCCGAGCACACAGACATCCTCCGGCACGCGCAGGCCGCCATCGATGCAGGCGTCGATCACGACCCGCCCCACCGGATCTTCCGTGGCCAGCACTCCAACAGGTCCATCCCCTTCGAGACGCTCAATTTCGGAAGCAATGTTCTGAATGGCCTGGCGCGACTTCAGTTCCAAACATTGGAACCCCCGCTCCGCCAGCACCGCCAGATAAGCCTCATATTTCAACGTGGCATCGCCGAAAACCCGGCGGCCGGTAATGGCAAAGCGGCGGATTCCTTTCCCGATAAAATAGTCGGCCGCCATGCAACCGATTTCATGATTGTCCACCACAACGGATGCATTCGGCAGTTCAGCAAAGCGACCGAAAATATTGACCGCCGGAATGCCGCGTTTCCAAAGTTTGGAAACCGCCGCCTGATCCAGCATGCCGATTACGCCATTGCCCGACCATTTTTTCAGATCGGCGAGCGACACCTCCGGCGCACCGTGCGGCGCATAGAACCGCCAGTTTCCCTGCTGGAATCCGTACTGCGCAACCCCTTCCGCCACATCGCGTACGAACGGGTTCGCATAATCCATAGCCAATGCAATTTCAATTGAGTCCAACGCGCTCTCCGTTCTAACCACCCTCATCAACATCATGAAGATTTACTCTGGTTCAGCGATTAACAGATCTATACCGTGGACCGCACCATGAATCCTTTAAAGAAAAAACAGTATCGATTAATGGGGATCGGCGGGGCCACCGCCCTTCTTTTGGTGCTGCTGCCCGTACTTTTTCCAATGTCTGGAAAGCCCGGCCCGAACGGGGTGGCCGCGCTGGGGCGATTCCACATACTCACCCTGCATTTCCCGATTGCGCTCGTAATGCTGGTTCCGCTCCTGGAACTGCTCACACGAACGCGCCGGCTGAACAACCTGAAAGTCGCGGTCTATCCGCTGCTGGTTTTGGCCACGCTTTCCTCCATCGTCGCCTCGGTGCTCGGTTTTATGCTGGCACAGGGCGACGGATTTTCCGGCGCGCTCGTTTCCGACCACATGCGCGCCGGAATCGTCACCAGCATACTGCTCATCATCACCCTCCTGCTTAAAGAGCTGACCCGGCATAATTCGGGCATGGCATTCCAGGCGGCCTATATCATCACCCTGAGTTTTAGCGTACTGTCGCTAATCTCCACCAGCCACCACGGGGCTTCGCTCGTACACGGAACTGACTATCTTTACGAAAAACTTCCGCCCGGCCTCCAGCCTCTTTTCAGCGCAGGAAATCCAGCGCAGCAAGAGATCACCAAGGAGTCAAACGTGTACGACCGTTTAATCCAGCCGATATTCCGCACCCACTGCTACGAGTGCCACAGCAAAGATAAAAGCAAAGGCGGTTTCCGGATGGATGATTTTGAATTGCTTCTTTCCGGCGGCGACGGCGGCATGCCCGGCATTGAACCCGGTAACCTGGAAGATAGCGAAGTCCACTACCGCATCACCTTGCCACCCACAAAAAAGGCCTTCATGCCACCGGCCGGCCACCAACCACTGACGGAAGAGCAGGTTGCTCTCATTACCTGGTGGATTCAATCCGGCGCCTCTGCCGAAGCCTCGGTTGCCGATCTTCTACAATCGTATCCTTCAGATCCGGAGAGGGGTCCGACCATCCGTATTCCTGTACAATAACCCGTATTTCTCCTCTTCATTGTCCATATTCACCGACACTGGGCGTTCTCTTCCCAAACGCTTTAACACCGCATTGCATCAGTAGAAACCGGGAAATTGAAGATGAAACCAATTAACAGACGCTCTTTTCAGAAAACCGCGGCGGCGGCCTCCGTCGCCTTTCCAATGTTTAGCATCGGCAAATCGGGGCAGTCGGCCAACAGCAAAGTCAATGTCGCCATGATCGGCGCCGGTAATATTGCATCGCAGGCGTATGGCGGAACACAGGACGAAAATATTGTTGCGCTGTGTGATGTGGATTCGAACATGATTGATAGTAATCTGGATAGGCACCCAGATAACCGTTCTGCGAAACGCTTCACCGACTTCCGCGTTATGCTGGATAAAATGGGCAAGGACATTGATATGGTCTGTGTCAACACGCCCGACCACACCCACTTTGCGGCGACGATGGCCGCCATGGAATGCGGCATTCACGTTTTCACCCAGAAGCCGCTGGTCCACAATATCTGGCAGGCCCGCACGCTGAAAAAAGCTAAAGACAAATACAAGGTGCTCACCAACATGGGTAATCAGGGCCACACCTTCAACGGTATCCGCCAACTGAAGGAATGGTACGACTACGGCATCTTCGGACAGATTACTGAGGCTCACAGCTACATTAACGGCCCGGACTGGAACGGTCGTTATTTCGAGAAACCGTCTGACCTTCCGCCGCCCAAAGATCCCATACCAAAAACGCTCGATTGGGATCTATGGCAGGGACCGACCGGTCCCACCACCTTCAACCACCTTTACCATCCGAAAAAATGGCGCGGGTTTAACAGCTATGGAACCGGCACCTTCGGCGACTGGTTCTGTCATGTGGCCGACGCACCGATCTGGCTCCTCGACCTCTATGAACCGGTGGCCATCGAAGCCGAAAAAGTGGAAGGCGGCAACGAGTGGATGGTGGCCGACGGCTGCCGAGTGCGTTTTGACTTCGAGCGGCGGGGCGACAAAGCGCCGTGCACGTTCTATTGGTATAACGGCGACCCCGAACTATTCCAGCCTCAGGTCCCGAAAGACTGGAGCTGGCCCGGCAAAAAACCGGCATCGGGAACATTTTATCACGGCACCAAAAACAACGGGTACACCGATGCCCGCTCCAACAACCCGCGGCTTGCCGACAAAGAAGCGGCCATCGAGTTTAAAAAGGCCGGATATCCGGACGAAATATATCCACGCATCAAAGGCGGGCCGATTCTTGAACTGGTGAACGCCATCAAGGGCGGGCCGGAACCGGGAGCGAACTTCGACTTTGCAGCCCCGTTCACCGAAGTCATGCTGCTCGGCATCCTGGCCGTAAACCATGGCGGCAAAATTGAGTGGGATTCAAAAAAGATCCGAATTACCAATCGGCCGGAACTGAATCAATATCTGAAAGATCCGGTACGCGAAGGGTGGGAATACGGGGACAATATCTGGCGCTGATCTTCGCGGGCCCAGAAACAAAAAAAGCCCGCCGATCAAGGCGGACTTCCAGACATTGGAACGTTCCAGAGGTTGGAACTATTCTTCAGTTGCCTCGGCTTCCTTCTCCACTTTCTTCGGAAGCTTGATCTGCAGGTGCAGGTCGCGAATCTGGTTGAATTCAACCTCGCCCGGGGCGCCCATCAGCAGGTCTTGCGCTTTCTGGTTCATCGGGAACGCAATCACTTCGCGGATATTCGGTTCATCGGCCAGCAGCATGATAATGCGGTCCACGCCCGGGGCAATACCGGCATGCGGCGGAGCGCCATACTGGAAGGCTTTATAGAGCGCCGGGAACTTGGCTTCGACCACTGACTTGTCGTAGCCGGCAATATCGAATGCCTTGATCATCATTTCCGGGCTGTGGTTACGAACCGCGCCGGAAGAGAGCTCAGTGCCGTTGCAGACGATGTCGTACTGATAGGCCAGAATTTCGAGCGGATCTTTGTTTTCCAAATCGTCCTTACCGCCCTGCGGCATGGAGAACGGGTTATGCGAAAACTCAACCTTACCTTCGTCGTCGAGCTCGTACATCGGGAAGTCGACAATCCAGCAGAATTTGAAGACGTCTGGATCAATGAGCTCGAGCTGTTTACCGAGCTCGTCGCGAACTGATGCCGCAATGGCCGTCGCTTCTTTTGCTTTGTCAGCAATAAAGAACATCACATCGCCATCTTCCGCACCGCCCATTTCCTTGAGCGCATCCATGGTTTCCGCTGAAAGGAATTTGGCAATCGGGCTCTGTACTTCGCCGTCGATCCAGCGCAGATAACCGAGGCCCTTGGAGCCGACGCCCTGAGCAAATTTGATCAGATCGTCGAAGAACTTGCGGGATCGTCCGGCACAGCCTTTGGCAGCAATGGTTTTAACCACGCCACCGGAAGCAACCACACCGGCAAAAGCTTTAAAGTCGCATCCGCGGAACAGCTCAGACGCATCCTGAATGATCAGCGGGTTGCGCAGGTCCGGCTTGTCGGAACCATACTTATCCATCGCTTCTTTATAAGGCAGACGCTTGAACGGAATATCGTCGATGGTCTTGTCGGAAAACTCGGAGAAGATTTTATGCAGCACCTTTTCATTTACTTCGAAAACGTCTTCCTGCGTGGCGAAGGCCATTTCCATATCGAGCTGATAGAACTCGCCCGGAGAACGATCGGCGCGGGCATCTTCATCGCGGAAGCACGGGGCAATCTGGAAATAACGGTCGAAACCGGAGGTCATCAGCAGCTGCTTGAACTGCTGGGGGGCCTGCGGCAGCGCATAGAATTTACCGGGGTGAACGCGGCTCGGCACCAGATAGTCGCGTGCGCCTTCCGGCGAACTGTTGGTCAGGATCGGCGTCTGGATTTCCATGAAGCCTTCGCCGGTCATCAGTTCGCGCATACGGGAAATGACTTTAGAGCGGAGCAGGATGTTGTTATGCAGACTCTGGCGACGCAGGTCGAGGAAGCGGTATTCCAGGCGAAGCGTCTCGTTGCACTCTTCTTCTTTGGAAATCTGGAACGGGATTACTTTCGCTTCGCCGAGCGTTTCCATCTCTTCGGCCACCACTTCAATATCGCCGGTCGCCAAACGCGGGTTAACGGCTTCCGGAATACGGGCAACCACTTTCCCAACAAAACAAATGGTGGATTCAACGCGCCAATGCTCAATACCTTTATAGAACGGCTGCGAAGGATCAATCACGACCTGGGTCAGACCGTAATGGTCGCGCAGATCTATAAAAATGATGCCGCCGTGGTCACGCACACTGTGCACCCAACCGGAAACCTTCACGGTTTCATCGATGTTTTCTTTTCTCAGTTCGCCGCAAGTATGTGTTCTGTATCTGTGCATTGTTGTCTCCTTGAGTGACCCGAGAGTCGTGAAACGTGATTTTCCAAGATTTGGAAATCACGTTTCAAGCGTCACGCATCACGAATTAAGTCCTCTAAATTCAGTTCTTCCTGAGAGCCTTCGGCCATATCTTTAACGGTTACGATGCCCTTCTCAATTTCATCATCGCCGCGTATGATCACTTTGGCAGCTCCCGAACGGTTGGCTTTACGCATCTGGGCTTTCATGCTTTTATTTGCCAATTCCATACCGCAGCGAATCCCTTTTGCGCGCAGTTGAGCGGCCAGCTTCATATTTTCAGCAAGCGCCGCGTCCCCGAGCGATACCAGCCAGAGGCCGCCTTCCGGAGCAAACTTTCCACCGGTAATCCCGCAGGCTTCCAGCGCCATGATGGCTCGTTCAAATCCAACGGCAAACCCGACACCGGGTATGGCTTTTTTGCCGAGCGCAATTTCATAGCGCCCGCCACCGGCCAGCGCATCCTGCGCGCCGAGAGCTGAATGACTGATTTCCCATACCGTGTGAACATAATAGTCCAATCCACGGATCAGCTTCGGATTCACGGTCACATCAATGCCCATATTTTCCAATGCCTGAATAACCTGATCGAGATAAGCGCGCGAGGCGTCGCTCATAAATTCAATGGCGGAAGGAATCTGGTCGACGATCTTCTGGCAGCTTTCGTTCTTGCAGTCGATGACGCGCAGCACGTTTTCATCAATCCGGCGCTGGCAGTCTTCACATAAATCATTCAGATGCGGTTGTAGTGCAGCGCGCAAACCATCGGCAACCGGCTTTCGGTCGGAAGGCTCGCCGCGGGTGCTGACCTGGATTTTGGATCCTGTCAATCCCCAGGCATCCAGCAAGCTCTTCTGGAGCGCGATGGCTTCAGCATCAGCCAGCGGATTCGGTTCACCGGTGGCTTCAACACCCACCTGATGGAATTGACGCTTGCGACCGGCCTGCGGGCGTTCATAGCGGAACATCGGGCCGATATAGAAAACACGGGCATTCAGCCCCTCTTCCCCGCGCCCGGCCAAGTGCCGGATGGTTCCAGCCGTTCCTTCGGGTCGCATGGCAAGTTCGTGCTTGCTGGGCTTGAAGGAATACATCTCTTTTTTCACCACGTCGGTCGTATCGCCGAGCGAACGCTGAAAAACCGAGAGTTTTTCGAGCACCGGAGTGCGCAGTTCTTCATAGCTATAGCTATTAAAGACGCTGCGCGCCCGTTCTTCCATCATGCGCCAGAGATAAATCTCAGGCGCCTGAATGTCGGACATGCCCTGCAGGGACTGGAACTCGTTCGAAGCCATTGCTATTCGCCGGTGATGCGCTCGCGCATAATTTTGCCGGGTTTGAACTTAACCACTTTGCGGGCAGGAATCGTCACAACATTTTCGGGTTTGTTCGGATTGCGACCGATGCGCTGCTTGCGCTCGCGTACTTCAAACACCCCGAAATTACGGAATTCAACGGTATCATCATTCTCTAAAGCTTCCACAATATAGTCGAGGCTCTTCTGAATGACCGCATAAACATCCTGCTGGATGAGGCCGGTTTCGTCTGCGATGCGCATTACCAAATCACGTTTCGTCATTTTGATGTATCTCCTTGAGTTATAGACGTTTCAATAAAGGTGAATTCCGTTTTCCAAAAAATGAATCACGGATAATAGTCTGCCGCGTTTTTCGGTCAAGCTAATCCTGTGATAATTAATGAATTAGATGAATTATCTAACGGGCTAAAATGTGGATGGCCAGAAATACCCAGAAGGCAAGGAAGCTGAAAATGGCCAGACTTTTGTTGAAGAGATAGAAATGGTCTTTTGGATCAATGATAACAACAGTATCGCCAGCTTCCACCATCGAATGGGTACCCACTTTGACTTCCAGAATATTGCCCTTGCTGGGCGATTCTAATTCCGATGAATCCATGGCGATTTGCAGCTCGTTTAGTTTTGCACGCGATTCATCCATGGTTTTTTGTGCTACCTCGACACTCGCCTGAATATCCGCCAGTCCCTGATCCGAGGCTCCGTTCTTATTCGCATTCTTCAGGGCCAGTTCCATCATCTCATGCTTTTTCTTGGCTTCCGTGTAGGTTGATTTTGCGCTTTCAAATTCAGTCTCCATTTTATCTGTGCGCAAGTTGGCAATCACTTGCCCCTCAGCAACGGAGTCATCTACTTCCACAAAAACATTTTCAACCGTACCGGGGAAATCGAATGAAGCATCCACCGTCAGCGGATGCTTCTTCAACACCTTGGCAGAAGGATACCAGGCATCTTTCACCGCCCAGATGCACAGAAAGAAGAAGATGAACCCCAACACGAGGAAATCGTTGGTACCTTTGATATTATATTTTCTTTTAGCCGGCATTTAAATTACTCCAAATTCAACAAAAACAGGTTTACAAACAGATCTCCGCATGTCCATCCAGAAATTGAATCACGCCACATATGGTTCAAATGATGAGCACCCGGAAGGTTGAAAAATAAGAACGTTTAATGCTGGAGTTCCAAGCATTGGAAAAACAGCTACAGAAGCACCTGTCGGGACACGGCCAAAAAAAGAACGTGCTTCCATCAGAAGGAAGCACGTGCAATTCATCGGTTTTAACAGAAGCTTTTCAACAGTTTCACTTATGCTTCCGTTCCGTAAACTTCGAACTGGGTCAGGGCTGGGAACGGCGATGGCTCATCCGATTTGATCAGCTGTTCAAGCCGGATCCATTCAACCGTCCGTTTTTCAAACGTGATGGTTTGGCCGGCTCCGGTTTTGATCAGGTCGCAGACCATGGTTTCGTTGTCGGAGAACCGCAGGGTAACCTGTTTCCACCAGTTGTCATGGGGGAAGTCGGCCCGCAGGTAAATGGTCACTTTATCGATGGAAACCTCGCGCCCGAACTCGATGGTGATTTCGGCATCAGCTCGTTGGTTGATCCCCCACGACTGGTAGGGCCATTCACCGTGCGAACGGCTTTCCTTGACACCGTCAATCACGTTCCGGGCGGCAAACACCGACTCTTCACGCGTTTCGACGTTGGCATGCGCATGAGGGAAGTAAAACGTGTTGCTCTGCTGATCCATCACGTTAAGCGCCAGATTGCGATAGGAGTTGATCTCCTCATCCGTTGCGACACGCACGCTGATCAGGTGGCGGTTTCCGGAGAACGGCTTCGGAGAATAGCAAATCCGCTTTTCACCGAACGGAATCGTGTACCAGGCAGAATCGCCTTTCACATAGACGAGTGCACTGCCAAGCGCATCGTCTGCCTGAAACATTAGAAAGCGACCGGATTCAGATGCTTCCAGAACAATGCTGTCTCCCTCCTGATATTCAGAGGTATAGACCAGATTTACTTCATTTTCTGCGCTGCTCACGGCACCGGTGCTCATATCGGCACGCAGGAGTTTGAGGGTCAGCATAACGGGGTTGGTTTCCATAATAAATTCTCCTACCAGAAAAAGACGTCGTCGCCTTTAAGTTTGAACAGTGCTTCCATGTAGTAGTAGTCACCGTAGATGATTGAAATGTGTTGCTCGTTATTGAAATAGGCACCGCTGCACATGTTCACGATATTGTCCTGCTTTTCGCTGTAATCACATTTTTCTTTGTCCAGCACTTTCAGCAGTTTAAGAGCCGCCTGCATGTATTCGTCTTTTTCACCTTCTTCCACATACCTGGCCAGCTCGATGAATCCACAGGCGGCAATCGCCGCGGCAGTCGAATCTTCGTACGCAGGCTCGGCAGGTTGCTGAAAATCAACCGGAATGACGCCGCTTTCCGGGATGTGATCCATAAAGTAACGGGCCACGCGTTTGGCGGTTTCGAGATATTCCGGTTTTTTGGTGTGAATGTAACTCATCATGAAGCCATACAGAGCCCATGTCTGACCCCTGGTCCAGGCTGAGCCTTTCGCATAGCCCTGTCCTCGATATGAATCCAGCTTTCCACCCACTTCGGGATCGAATTTGACGATGTGTTCACTGGAGCCATCGGGACGAATGAATGCATCAATCACAGTGTCCGCATGCATCATGGCGATATGCTTGTATCGCGGATCCTTCGTTTCCTCGGAAGCCCAATAGAGCAACGGGATATTAAACATACAATCGATGATGGCCCATCCGCGGGTATCCTCGTCGCCGACATCATCCCAGGCCCGGATAAAACGTCCGACCGGATTGAAACGGCCTGCCAGAAGATTGGCGGCATGCAATCCACGACGGCGTGCGTCCATATCGCCCGTAAGGCGGTAGTTGGCTACCGATGTGGGGAGCCACATGAAGCCTACGTCGTGATGAAGACCATGGAATGTATTAAAGCACTCGTCCATCCATTCTTCGGACTTGCGGGCGATCGCCGCATATTTTTCGTCACCGGTTTCGTGGAACATCAGCCACAGCATGCCGCCCCAGAATCCATTGGTCCACCACTGTAAACCATCGTCAACACGATAGTCGCCAACCCGCTTGTCAGTATGGACCCCGTTTTCGTCGGTCTTGTAGGGAATCTTGTCGGCCGATTTTTCGCTTACCCACGCCATTTTCGTGGTGATCTTACCGATCGTTTCATCGACCCAAAGTCGGTCTTCCGGACTCAGCAGTCCTTTGATATCCTCGCGAGCTTCTGTTTCGCTCTTATTTGATGCATTCATAAAATTAACCCAATCTTCTCCGAGACTCCGATGTCGAACCTCAATTCTTGTTAAAAAAGCCGCCCCAGTCATCACACTGGAGCGTATTTCCTGCTCCCGGCATTCCGCCTGATCGAATAAGTAACCGATCATCATTTTAAAGAAGTTTAACCGGACCCAACTCCAGCGAAACTCCCGGCAGAACCCCTTGCCTATTAATAGCCGCAAAACGTCAAATTAAATTCTTACACTCAACGCGACAGAAAAATTGCCAATGGTGAATTAGGTATACAGAATTATTTCAAAGACCAAAGCCTGATCTTGGTTTCCTTGTAAAGCAATTGCGTATTTGGGCCGATTTCAATAACACATGCCCAAGTCCGAAACCGATCTTCCACGGGAATAAGGTATGGTTAATATTCCAGCACCGAACTCGGAGGAAGCGGCACGTCGTTCGCTTTGCGCCAACCGGCTAACTCTTTCAACATTGCCTGCGCCTTTTCAGGATTTACTGCAGCTAAATTCCGACTCTCTTTTAAATCCTGCTTCAGATTATAAAGCTCGACATTGCCCTCTTTCAGAAACTGAACCAGCTTCCAGTCGCCTTTGCGGATTACGGAACAGGGCGGGTCTTTATAGGTACTGGCAAGGTGCCAGAACAGGGATCTCTCCTTCAGAGGCATCCCTTCCATCAGTGGAACGAGGCTGTCGCCATCCAACTTCCCTGCGTAATCGGAGACCCCGGCGAGCTGCAGAAATGTTGGAAAAAAGTCGAGTCCCTGAATCGGCATATCGCAGCGATCCGGCGCAACGGTTTCAGGCCAGTTGATCAGCGCCGGAACGCGCAGCCCCCCCTCATAGACATTCCCTTTGGCTCCCCGCAGGTTTTCGTTTCGGCTCTGCAATCCGTTATAACCATTGTCGGAAGTGAAGATTATCACGCTGTTCTCGCGAAGCCCTGCCCGATCGAGATAGTCGATGATCCGCCTAATATTGTCGTCGAGCGATTTAACCATCGTCGCATAAGCGGCAATCTCTTTTTTCTTTTTCGCCGCCCCCACCCCCTGTCCAGTTGATGGATCGCCCGGTTTTTCCATGAAGTGCGCCAGCAACTCATCGCTGCGCGGAACCGAGGGCCTGTGCGGCGCATAATAATGCAGGTTCACAAAGAAAGGCTCGTCTTTGTGCCGTTCCATAAAATCAATCGCATCAGAGGTGAGCCGATCCGTCAGCCACTCATCGTTTTCCTTATCCACAATGAAGGGGTTTTTAAATGGGGCGACATAGCCGCCGCCCGGCGCACTGTAGCCCTTGTCATAACCGCGCGCCGGATCACCCCACCAGGTACCGCCCACGTTTTCGTGAAATCCGCGACCGACCGGATAATACTGTTGAATTTCCGGGGTCTGGTGCGCGGCAAGCCAGCTCAGGTCGCCATTTTTCGGCTGAGCCAGCTTTTTCTTCAACGGCAGCACGGTTTCCTCGTCGGGGTTTGGCCCAACGATATGCCACTTACCAAGATGGATGAGTTTATAACCCGCCTCGTTGAGCGGCTTCGCATACACCGGATGCTCCGCCCCGACCGTCCATTTGGAAAATATATTATCGTTGCTATTTCCCTTCTCCAGCACCGGCACGGTGTAGCAGCCCGTACGGAACGATTGTTTGCCGGTCAGGATGGCTGCACGCGACGGCGAACAGGTCGGATACATATAGGCGTTGTTAAAAACCAGACTCTGTTCAGCCAATCGATCAAGATTCGGTGTCTCGAAATACTGACTTCCCATAAACCCGACATCCTGCATGCCCAGATCATCCGCCAGAATAAAAATTATGTTTGGTTTCTCTCTGTCGTCAGGCTCTGCCAGAACACCGCCCACCAAACACAGGGAAACGACAAATAGAGCGTTCCATTGATTACCGTATTTCATATTACAACTTCCTTAAATTGTATGAGTCACAATGAGATCTGACTGATATCCAGCTCTAGAAGGATTCATGACTCAATGCGGGTCCATCTCTCCCACCACCTGGAACGTACTGATCAACGGGCATGCAAGAGCACTCTTGATTTTCAGGCGAACCTTGTTTGTTGCAGGAATTTTCATCTTACGTTCCGACCCGTAGCCCGCAAGAATGATTCGTTTGTAACCGATACGTTCACCGGAAAACACTTCCGTCCATTCCCCATCAACCATGCACTCGATACTGTATGCTTCAACGCGCTGACCAAGCGGAATATATTCCTGCAGAATAAATCCATCAATCTCCTGAACACAGCCCAAATCCACTTCAATCATTGCGGTCGTCACCGCATCATCCGTCGCGTAATAGGTTTCGAAATCGCCATCGGCAACCCGGTCCGCCGCGTATTCAGGTGCCTTGCCTCGCACACTTTCAGCAACAACCCTGACCTCCTTGCCGCGTGCCAGATCATTACTATGCAATTGGTCCACCCAGCCTTTGAAGATTTTCAGGCCCTCAACACTCTCGTCATCAATCAACCCCTTCTGATTCGGCGAAAGATTCATCAGCGGCGTAACGCCGTGCCCGGTCGTCTGGAGATAGTACTCCTTGATTTCATTCAAACCGACCATCGATTTGCCATTATGGAACCAGTTCCCCTGCAGCATTAAAGATGGTTCATTGGGATACCACAGCACACGCTCCCCGACCTTCACACGATATGATTGATCCGGAGCAACGCCGCCGTGCCTTCCCGGCCATGCGAGACAACGGTCGGAAAGATACTCAACCATCGTGCCGGAATCATAAACAACCGCATCCGGTTGTTCCTGCCGGATCAATTCGGCGATCTTCTTATAATCCATCTTCAGCTCTGCGGCATTAAACCCATCAAACCAATACTCATCAATCGGGCCATAGTGCGTGCTGATTTCCTTCAACTGATCATAATAAAAATCGCCGTAGGTCTCGTATTGATTTGAGCCAAACAGATCGTAGTTATCGTCGATAATAGAAATATAGAGCCCGAATGTGATCCCACCCTTGCGACAGGCCGCAACAAGCTCCTCAACCATATCACCCTCTCCATTCTGCCATGGCGCTAGTTCTACGGAGTGCTTTGTCGTTTTTGTTGGCCAGTTGCAGAACCCATCATGATGCTTGGTCGTGAAAACAATCCCGTCGAACCCGCCGATCCGGGCCGTTTCCACCCATTGGTTCGCATCAAAAAGCACCGGATTAAACCGTTGCGGATCTTCTTCTCCATTCCCCTTGTGGTTCTGACTGGGATAAAAGGTTTTCATTCCGAAATGAATGAACATCTTATATTCGGCCTTATGCCACTTCAACTGAGCTTCACCCGGAACGGGTAAAAACGGTTCAGGCGGCAACACGCTGCCGCTTGCTTCCAGCAACGCCATTAGCGTCAGACAGGTCACAAAACAAATACATATTCCTGATCTCGATTTCATAGCCTTTCTGCTTTCCACCTGCGAGGGCAAGAAGCTCTGTTAATAGCTGAGCACTCCGCCAAATTTTGATTTCTGCCGATCGCTCTCCCACCATTCGCGTGGGCCTTCGGCCTCGATATCCGCCCAGAGCTTCAGAAGAATTACTTTCATCTCTTCCGTTTTTTCCGGCATTTTGGAAGCAAGATCATTTTCTTCCTTCCAGTCCTTGGAAATATTGTAGAGCTGAAACTTCGTGAGCGTCTCGTCGCCGACCAACTTCCAGTCGCCAATGCGCATGGCAACGCGCTGATCCGGCGGAGAAACGTGCGTGCGCCAGAACATGGGAATTTCGCGTTCGACCGGTTTTCCCGATAAAGCGGGGATCATGCTGACGCCGTCGATGGTTCGATCCGTCGGCAGCGACAGGCCGGTGATGTCAAGCGCAGTGGAAAAGACATCGCTTCCAATCACAGGAACCTCGCTTACCGTTCCGGGCGCAACATGACCCGGCCAGCGGGCCAGACCCGGCACGCGGATGCCGCCTTCATATTCACTGCGCTTATTTCCGCGCAAGCCTCCGCTCGTACCACCATAGGCGGGAACAGGACCGTTGTCGGACGTGAAAAACACCAGCGTATTTTCACTTACCCCGGCCTCGTCGAGCGCATCCAGCACCATGCCCAGTCCATTATCCATCTGGGTGATATTCCCCATGTATTTGCTGTTTTCGTGCCCTTCATACAGAGATTGGAAACGCGGATCGGTGGCAATCTTTGAATGCGGCTCATGAAACCACACCGTAAGAACAAACGGCTTCTTCGGGTCATGTACATTTTTGAGCCAATGAATGGCTTCTCCGGCCACGAGTTGAGCCGAATAGCCTTCCAGCACGCCCACCGGTTCTCCGTTACGCACAAAGTTGTCCGGATTTTTGTGACTCGGTTCGGCATTGTTCTGGGTATACATCCAATAGTCGTAGCCATGCTCGCCCGGCTGAGGAAAACCCGCCTTATTGAACTGATTCCTTGAGAGCAGGTGCCATTTACCAACATGACAGGTTTCGTAGCCGATCTCTTTCAGCAGCTCCGGATAGGTAATTTCGCTGGCCCGCAGATAGGCCTCGCCGTTACCGGACAAATGGCGGTAGACCCCGTTGCGATACGGCGTGCGCCCCGTCAGAATGGCCGAGCGTGAAGGCGAACATACCCCGCAGGCGGAATAGCACTGGGTCAGCTTCACCCCTTCCGATGCCAGCCGATCCATATTCGGCGTCTGGATCAGTTCATTGCCAAAAGTTCCGGAATCGCCCCAGCCCATATCATCGGCCACGACCACAACAATATTCGGTCGATCCTGCGCCTGCTGAACGGGCCCCTCCGCGCCAGCAGCAACCATTCCGGATGTGAGCGCAAAACCGGCTGTAAGAAAAATACCGACTGATTTAAACGCAATCTGTTTCATTATAAGAACTCCCTAATCTGCTTTTGATCCAGTCACGAAACAGAGTAGCTAATTCAGCCCGCTTTTCGTATCCCTATTATACACTACAGCGAATGAATTCCATTCCTCGCAGTGAATGCGATTCATCCGAAAAACTTTCCAACCTTTGGAACGTCTCTTTTGAAGTAGAACAAGCGCTCTGATCGACCGCAGGTTCAATACGATTCTGCATAAACATCCAGTTGCGTGGGACGCGGCGGAGCAACGCGATTGCACATTTTATCAAAATGCCTTCCCACCGGAATCTTCTTGAGATTCCCGAGATTCTCTATCAGAAAATCATGCGTCGCCTTATACTGAATGATCTCTCCGCGTTCATTGGTGATCGTAATCAGGAAGCCGCCATATTTGTTTCCGTGCAACGGCTTGTCCGCAGTCATGGCCCAGGTCATGACATCTACTTCTTCTCCGAAAAATTCATGTTCCAGATTATTATCTGGGCCGGGCGTAAAGGTACTTTCTTTCCGATCGAAGAGGACATAATTATCGCCGTCCACTTCTTCTCCTACCGCAAAATACTCGATGGTCAGCGGATAATCATATGGACGCATCGTCTTTTGCTTCACTTTTGCCCCGAAGATATAGTCATGTCTTCTTATGGGACGAGTCTGATCCACTTCCGTTGAGTTTGGCGTTTCCTGACGTTGCCAACTTCGCTTTGAAAACTCGATTTGAAAATCCGGCGGGTTCATGAGCTCAATATATTTAATATCTTCCGCTGATATAATACTCAATGGCACCTTCTGCTTGCGGCCATCCGCCGACTTCATCCACAACTGATCCCCGGAACGCACCACATATTCCGCCTCGAACTCTTTACCGTCCACCGTCGTCCACACCCGCATTTCATACGCTTTCGGATCGAGTATCACGGGCTCAGGTTCTTCCGGCGTATCCGGTGTATCCATTGAGGCGGCCTGCGTATCGGAACTAAGGCCGAAGTCACGGAATACCGGTCCGTTGGTCATGCATCCAAAGCCTGGATAGAGCGCCGTGCCTACCACATCCAGCATGTCCCGAGACAAAGGTTCCGTCTTAAATATCGGAAGGATAGGACCGCCCATGTAAGGACTTCGAGGATATTCTTCGCCTTCGACTTCCACGCAGAGCATCGCATTGAAAATTCCGCCGCCACCGATTCCGTACATCACTTCCATTTTCACCGGCTCATTCGCCTTCAGTTCAATCCAATCTCCCACATGGCATTTAAACAAACCCATGGGGTATTTTCGATTCTGAGCAGAATCGCTCTGCCATAATCCCCCATAGATAACTTCCGCTCCTTCCCGAGTGTCTTTTTCAAAATAAGAAAGGAGCACAATCTCTCCATCGACCCGAACGGCCATAACCTGCAGCCCATTGCCCCAGAAACGAAATTTTATATCTTCCGGATATACGAGTTCACCGGTGTAATGCATGCACCACGCCCAGCCTTCGGTGTCTTCATTGAAGATTTCCGGTGCCAGGTTGGCCCGAACCGGCGGCACCATAAACGTGGTGCTGTAGATCTTTTGGGGAGACTGATAATAGCGGGCAAGCACAGACTTTTTCCAACCCCTGCTGAGAAAGTTATACATGATCTCATGCGCGGCATCTGAAGACATGGCAATGGACCTGCCGGTCCGATTACGCTTTAAATCGTAGAATGTTCCCTCGAAATCATTTCCGATCGTCTGACCGCTGCCCATCAAGGTCAGAGATTCCAAATCAGGTATTAAATCGAATCCGGCGTAACCGCCACCTGTACCGACCCCATCGCCGATCCCGCTCATTTCCGGAAGATAAATCTCCGGCATATCCGCCCGCTGCACCTTGGTAACGATTCGTTCTGAAGATCTGGGCTTGGAATCTTTTTTGACCTTCACCTTCGGTTTCTTCAGCTTCATTTTCGGGCGTTCAACCGGTTTTGGAGGAACAAACTTTTTTTCCTCCTTATTCACCACATTGAAGACCACCAATACTCCTGCAAGAATAAAGGCGGCCGCATGGATCATTAGACTGAGTACCAGGCCGCTTGGGGTACCTTTAACTATATTTTTTGTTTTTTTAGACATGTGAACACCCCGATCACTCTTCATTTATGACTGTTAATTAAGTTCCTTCAACTCCGCCTGCCATCATTTGCCTATACACAGGCCAACACCCATTCAATACAAGTCGGCCTGTTTTTCTATCGCAACCCTGATGACGTACGCTTGCTAAAGACGTATGCCGTTCGATTTTTCTTTGTATAGTTCTATCAAAAGCCTGATCTGAGCGGTATCGCTGGAAAAGGGTATTCTGACCCCTCTTCCAGAAAAAATCGTTGTAACCAAAACGTAATAAAGAATATCTCACGTTTCCGTGGCTGCTTCAGGCTCCGCTTATTTCTGATTGACTGAGCAAAACTATATTTTTTCCTGCCGGCGGATCAAATTGCCAGAAACCATCGTTCGGATTCCTGGCACCCCTGCCTTTGTCAAACGGGTGATCGAAGAGACGCAGACAATCAACCGGTATAAATCAGAATAAGGGCTGGTCTCTCAACATCTGGAAAAAGGGTAATGCCAGACCAAGGCCCAACACCCATTTCATTCGCTTATTCCCTACTGTTTTTCAGACCACTGATCTGCACGAATCACCACCAAAAAACAAGGGTGTTGTTTCGTAACAAAATGCGGTCGGTCCCGGTGAAGAGCTCGTGCGTACTGGGGCGTAGCTTTTACCCGCTTCGGTTATCCTTGTTTGAGACTTCGCAGTCTAATTCATGAAAAATCCGATGGAACATCGGCGGGCAGGGTTATCGGTTTAATTTCTTTCGAGAGCTGCGGTATTATTCAGAGAGACACCAGTCTCCCCGAACTCATTTTTTAAAGCCAACCTAGTCTTCGATGTAAATCCGGAAGAACTGCTGATCCCCGGACACCGTATTCGTTACGGAAACCAGATCTTCAGCAGTAATCCCGTTGGTCACGTCGATCCATGGGCCCTCGACCAGATTCGT
>JAROBA010000180.1 GCA_029432815.1 Pontiellaceae bacterium B1224
TACCTGCGGAAGAACCAAAGGCGTTCAGCTTAGAGATTTCCGGTGATCAAGAAAATAAGCAGAACCAGCAGGTGGACCCTATCGTGACAACGCCCATCGATGAAGTTGAAGCACAAGGCACTCAGGGTCACCCGTAACGTTGATCAGGCTTCGCAAGCTCAGCCTGATCAACGTCGCGGTGACCGGCAAGCCGGTCTCCTTGCATTGTCATCAGACTGCGCTTCGCTTGCTGATAACAATGCAGTCGACCGGACGATTTTGCTCGATAATCAAACGCTTCGCGTTCATTATCGAATCAAAATCGCCGGTCACCGCGACGTTCGATACATGAATAAAAACACATGCTGCTCTACTGAAATTTCCAATCATCGGAACAGAATTGAAGAACAGAGATCATTCAAACAAAGCATCA
>JAROBA010000181.1 GCA_029432815.1 Pontiellaceae bacterium B1224
AACGTTATGGGTGAGCCGCCGGTGAACATAAACTTCACTTAATCAACAGGCGTCGGCCACCGTAGGCTCCACCCACTGGTTGGCAACTATTTTTCTTTTTTCTTCCAGACCTCAAATATGGACAGTTCCAAATCAGTTTTCCCGTCCTCACGTACTGTCAGTTTGTTTTTTGTTTTGTAGTTGGTAGATGGCATGAGGGTCTCGAACTTCAATGAAGTTCCATCAAATGAAATATTGGTGACTTCAAACTGCTCTCCATCGCTTATACAGTTCCCTGAAATTTTGAATTCATCTTCAATGAACTCGATCTGGAATATTACGTCAGTATCTTCAGCATCATCGATCCATGTGCCGACAAATCGGTGTTCAGATTTAGGTTTGTCATTCATTTTCTATGATCTGCCAACG
>JAROBA010000182.1 GCA_029432815.1 Pontiellaceae bacterium B1224
ATGAACTTCCCGACGAATGAAATGGTTCGTCTGGTTGTAAATGCAACGCATCAATGGTCAAAAAGTTCCTGCTCACCGGTAACACCGATCGATACCTCTGCGTTCCTCGTCTATGTGGATGATGTCTATGTCGGTAAATTCCCGCTCGTTACTGCGGACGGAGTCTATGTGGATGTGAATGCTTTCCTTCCCGTACTGCCAGCCGGCGAACACACCGTGAAGCTCTTCTGGGAAAATGTATACAGTCGCCTGGCCGTGAAAATCCAATCCTTGGAACTTCAGTCCCTCGGCGGCCCAGACAACAACGCGAACGGCACCAAAGACTGGATCGAAGCCGCCGTCAATGCCATGGCAGGCATTGACAGAATATCGAATGGCGAACAGGGAATAACGAATATCGAAGGAAT
>JAROBA010000183.1 GCA_029432815.1 Pontiellaceae bacterium B1224
ATGAACTTCCCGACGAATGAAATGGTTCGTCTGGTTGTAAATGCAACGCATCAATGGTCAAAAAGTTCCTGCTCACCGGTAACACCGATCGATACGTCTGCGTTCCTCGTATATGTGGACAACGTCTATGTCGGCAAGTTCCCGCTCGTTTCCGCCGATGGGGTCTATGTGGACGTTAATGCCTTCCTGCCTGTCATGCCCGCCGGTGAGCACACCGTGAAGCTCTGTTGGGAAAATGTCTACAGCCGCCTTGCTGTTAAAATCCAATCCTTGGAACTCCAGTCCCTCGGCGGTCCCGATGCTAATAGCAATGGCACCAAAGACTGGATCGAAGCCGCCGTCAATGCCATGGCAGGCATTGACAGAATATCGAATGGCGAACAGGGAATAACGAATATCGAAGGAAT
>JAROBA010000184.1 GCA_029432815.1 Pontiellaceae bacterium B1224
AATGGCACGGGCGGGAATGGCATCATTGATCTGCGTTCCGGCACACTGACGGTGGATTCGCCTGCAGATTTCGCCATCGGGCGGGATGCAGGGACGGGTGTGGTTACCATCCGTGGCGGCGTGGCAGATTTTAATTCAAAGCCGGTTTTCGATATGCATGAACCTGCTGATCCAGGGGCCGGAAAGATTGATTTTGCCGATAAGATCGGTGGCGGAGCCAGTGACGGCACTCTCACGATCGCCGGGGCGGATTCTGCGTATTATGAATCGCTCTACACGGGAGACGACCTTACCTATAACGGGGATAACAGCACGTATTTGTTTGGCGAGGTCTTCTCGGTAAGCGGTGAAACCCTCAGCGTGCTCCAGTCGGAGCAAACCGGGGCTGTCATCGCTCCTTCCA
>JAROBA010000185.1 GCA_029432815.1 Pontiellaceae bacterium B1224
AATGGCACGGGCGGGAATGGCATCATTGATCTGCGTTCCGGCACACTGACGGTGGATTCGCCTGCAGATTTCGCCATCGGGCGGGATGCAGGGACTGGCGTGGTTACCATCCGTGGCGGCGTGGCAGATTTTAATTCAAAGCCGGTGTTCGACACGCATGACCCTGATACGGGGTACGGGTCGATCGATTTTGCCGACAAGATCGGTGGCGGAACCAGCGACGGTTCCCTCACCATCGCCGGGGCGGATTATGCGTATTATGAATCGCTCTACACGGGGGACGATCTTACCTATAACGGAAGCAGCAGCACGTATTTGTTTGGCGAGGTCTTCTCGGTAAGCGGTGAAACCCTCAGCGTGCTCCAGTCGGAGCAAACCGGGGCTGTCATCGCTCCTTCCA
>JAROBA010000186.1 GCA_029432815.1 Pontiellaceae bacterium B1224
GGAAGACCCATTACCGAAATAAAGCAGGAATCCGTTGTTCAGGGACGCTTAAAGCCGAAGAAGATAATTCTTCGGATTCAACCTTTTTTGTGCTTGTCCATCTTCGGGGTTAATGGTTGCCTACAAAAAAAGTTCTCCCAGATGGATTCAAGAAACTTCCACACTTTGGAAACGATAGGGATAGAGACAGGACGATTGAATGACAGAATAATTTTTTCGCTGGTATGGAATAATCCTGTCATTCAATCATCCTGTCCTCTACGTGCAGAACAGCCAGATGGCTATGAGATTATTTAAATTGCTCCACTGTCATCCCATAGCTCTTAAATAAAAAGGCTGGTAAGTGCGTCTTAAATCCTCCACTCGGAGGGTATGAAAAAACAAAGACAAAAACACAA
>JAROBA010000187.1 GCA_029432815.1 Pontiellaceae bacterium B1224
TCCCTGAACAACGGATTCCTGCTTTATTTCGGTAATGGGTCTTCCGCCTTCGCCGCAGGCTACGGCGTGACGGCTCCAACCAAACAACCATGCGGGATCTGTAAAGAGCAGCCTAGTCGCCGGAGCGACCGGAGTGCCTTATAGCCTATGACGTCAATGCCCATAAGCGTCCCAGAAGATACTAGGGTCATCCCTGATGCCGCCCATTCATGCGCAAGGCGGGCTTGTACCGGCTGAGCGCACATCTGCCTGGAGTGGCAGCATGCGGCACCGGCGGTCCCAGTTTTTTGCGGGTTCGGACCAGGGGAGGATGGCCTCATTGTTCAAAGTTATTTTTTAAAAAGTGCCCGCGACGGAGTGTCCCATTCAAGCGCTCTGGGCTG
>JAROBA010000188.1 GCA_029432815.1 Pontiellaceae bacterium B1224
GGGCGTTGTCACGATAGGGTCCACCTGCTGGTTCTGCTTATTTTCTTGATCACCGGAAATCTCTAAGCTGAACGCCTTTGGTTCTTCCGCAGGTATTAGTGCGTTGATGAGAATCAAGAAGCTTATGCCAAGAAACAACCATGCAAATCCATTCGACCATACTTCTACAAGGGCAAGTTTTCTTGCTGACTGGATACTTCCTGCTCTGAACAGGGTAAAGAAGGCATTGATAATGGGAATTGCTGAAAAGGTAATCCATGCACCACGGAACAAACCTTTGTTTGATATTTTGGATTGGTCAATTACGAGGTAAACCAAAATAACTAGATAGACTATTTGTAACCATATCATTTTAATTTTCTCCTTCTTTGCAGAACGTT
>JAROBA010000189.1 GCA_029432815.1 Pontiellaceae bacterium B1224
AGGTCTGTCGGTAACCGCGGCCAACTTGGCCTCGTGGGGCGATGGGGGGGATCTCGATTTTGCTCCCAACACCGGGGCCGCCAATGAGCGGGCCGGCGTTACTTCCCTGAACGCTTTTAATTTGCCTTTCGGGTTAGAATTAACCGTGACGTATTCGGTCCATGATATCACAACCGATACGGGGGGCAATCGATTCTCTTTCGGGCTCCTTAACTTTATTCCCACAACATTCAATTCGGATCCGTTTGCGCTCGTCAACGGAACGCGGCCGGATGACTATCAGGCGATCGGGGTGAACGTGACGGCGGAGGATGCGCTGCAGGGAGTCGTTTTGAACGAACGCAGCGGTGGGGGCGGCATTACGGTCGGCCT
>JAROBA010000018.1 GCA_029432815.1 Pontiellaceae bacterium B1224
CATCAATCAAAAAATGCACGATATGGTTATCCGGAATCCAATCACGAAGATCCGGTGGTAGAAGCATCGGGGTATTGCGATCCAGATTTTTAAGTAGAGTAGCCATAGACATATTCCGTTAAGACTGGATCAGTCTAGCATAGTATTTGTTAACTGAAAAAGGATAAGTCCGACAGACTGCTAGGTCACATCGGTACCGACATACTGCGCTTAACCCCGATTTTAGGACCACCGGCTCACGCGCCACAACGCGGGCATAATTCATGCGTGTCGGAACCTGCTGTATCAAACGGCGGCACCAACGCGTCCAGCATATTCGATCCGACCAAGGCCTTCTCGGAACCGACGAAATACCGTAGCGCGTATTCATTGATGAATTGAATGGTCCAGCCCGCGCAGTGCAACGCGAGAAGTATTACGAAAGCGTCACTACTTGATTCGGACAGAGTACACCTATGTCACGGAAATGAATACTGGTCTCATAAAACTGTATTCATGTATTTTCTAAAGTAATCAGATGTCACGGTTTCAGCTTGCAGGTGGTACTAAATGGCAAGTACGGCATATGCATAGCCAGGTCAGGCACAAAGAGCTTCCTCAATAAGCATATCACACTTTGGTGAAAGGCTTTATAAAAGGCTGTCTAAAAGCCTGCCCATCTCCCACCACCATCTTACCCCCCCCGGCAAACATAATGTTACCGGGGGTTTTATTTTGCCCGTACATAGGGCTTTTTCTCTCCTACAAAGAGGAGGGCATACTGCTCCATCAGGCCTTAACAGGCTCAATCGCTTTCGTATCTATTTCGAGTGGAAAGCAACCATATGTTTACGCATGTTAATGACGTGATTGACCGCATCATCATAATCCATGATGTAAATTTCATCAGACAGTTTTGCGCTGTAAGTCGCTGCCCCAAATTCACCGCATTCCTGCAAAACAATCTTCCGGTTAATGGCCACACATTCGAGTACCGCATCATACTCTTCAGCCGTCCAGTGCGATAAATTTGCAGGTGCTGATGTTGCAGTGCCGCCGTTATCCCAGTTTTGTTTCTGTTCCGAAGATGTGATGCATCCGACAATAAATAGCGTACAAAATAATCCCAGCACTAGTTTCATTTTCACTCCCGCATTAGCCACACGGTCTCCCGCGCCACGAATTCTTATAGTTCTGACAATTTAAATTGTGCCTCACATTCCCATTTTCATTCAACCAGAAACCCGCAATCGATTTCACCAAACCTCTGTGTTGTTTCATCAATTTTTAAATCAGAATCTCAATTCCTCTGGGAATACAAAAAACCCCGGCGCCAAGTATGGCTCGGGGTTGGTTCCTCATCTCTGAGTTGCTGGATTATTATCTCACAGGTATGAAGCGAATGGCCTTCAGGCTCGCAAGTTCCGAATCACCTTCAAGGCAGGAAACAGCCACTTTATATTTTCCAGGGGTTGGAAAGTTAATCCAGCCGATTGGAAATTCCTGATAGTTGTGCGAGGAGTTCTGTTGATTCTGAATGTGTTCCCCCCCGACGACATCAATGCCCCACACGAGGCGGCCTTCGCCGGCATAGGTCAGATCAACATTATAGTCGCCGGCTTTAAGCACATTCACCTCGAAGGTTGCTGTTCCATCGGGCTCCCATTTATGCACACGTGTAATCCGCTTCCATTCACCGAATTTTTCCATCCAGCGTTTTTCCGACTGCTCCGCACCTTCAACTTCGGCAAACTCGGCCAGGATTTCTGTTCCCGTATCAGGATCAATCCCGAAGGTCGGATCGACCTTCGGCGTACCGGCCAGTTCAACTTCAATGACGGACACCAGTTTTTCGGGTGCCCGCGGCGGCAGTTCAAAAACGGTCCAACCATTGGAAGTATTAAATTCAAGCGCTTCCGGCTTTCCATTAACGAGCAGTGACGCTGAATTGATTTTAGTTTGCAATCCGGGGAGATAAAGTTTTCCGGATGCCGGCCATTCAAAGACGGAAAAAATCAGCTTGTTTCCGTGCACCGTAATGTCGCCCCAGGGCAACGCATGTTCCCAAGGTGACGGACCGGCATTATAGACCACCTGCGGGTAGCGGTGAATCCATTCGCCGGATTCGCGCAGTGATCGGGCAGCGCGCTCGGGTACGGCACCCGCTCCATCCGGACCGATATTCAGCATATACGTTCCGCCGCGGCCGACGGTGGCAATCAGGCGACGCAGGATTTCCTTTGGCGTTTTCCAGTAGTTATCGTACCAGGCATAGGCCCACGAATCGTTGGTTGTGTCCACACTTTCCCACAATCCGGCCACATTTTTATGCGGCACTTCCATATCGCCCAGCGACTGGTAATCGCCCAGGTTATGGCCGGCCCGGCCGGAAATGAGCGCATCCGGCTGGTTTTTGCGCACCACTTCCACCAGCTGCTGTACATATTTTTTCGGCATCTTGCCGGGCGTATCGAACCAGACCATTTCGATCGGTCCATACTGCGTTGTGATTTCTTCCACCTGCGGCAGGCACTTCTTTTTAAAATAATCGTCAAAGTCGGCCGGCTTCCCGTTCTCATCCACCGCAGGTCCTCCTCCGCCACCGGGAAAGGTCCAGTCCTGATTATGTGAATAATAGAAACCGAATCCCAGCCCTTCGGCCCGGCACGCTTCGGCCAGATCCAGCATGGGATCTTTCGCCCACGGCGTTGTTTTTGTGATGTTGAAATCGTTAGCCTTGGAATCATACATCGCGAAGCCATCGTGATGCTTACTGGTGATGATAATGTATTTCATCCCAGCATCCTTCGCCAGTTTGGCAATCGCTTTGGCATCGAATTTTTCAGGATTAAAGGTCCCCGCCAGCTTTTTATATTCGTCACTCGGTATCCCGGCCATACGCGGGTTCATGATCCACTCGCCGATGCCGTAATAGGTTTTCCCATCCACTTTATTTGCGAGCTGAGAATACAGCCCCCAGTGAATAAACATGGCATAGTTGCCCTCGTCAAACAGCTGGCCGCGCTTTGCATTTTCGGCACGGAGCTTGATGGTGCTCTCGCCCCACATGTCATCCATTTCTTTTTTCTCAGCCATGCCCTGCATCGCCAGAATCCCCACTAAACCTAAAACTAAAATATTTTTCATTACCTACCTCGTTATGGCTGTTGTTATATCGGTTTCAGCATGCCGACTTCATTTAAGCTATCATTTGCTGAACATTCTCCCATCCCCTATTTACGGGATGCCAAAAGACGAAGAACTTATTCAGCGGTATCCTCGACATTCGACACCTCGCGATAACCTGAGCTTACTGTCAAACCTCCGGAGCGCACATTAAAAAACCAGGCCGTGGTTCCGGTCGGCAGTTTGGCACGAACGTACCAATGCTCTTCGCCTTCATCTGTAAGTTCTGCAACCGATTCTATCCAATTCCTCGATCCGGTCACACCGGAATCCGTGGTTGAAATCAAGACAGCGTTTTCTAAAGGTTTCGCACATTCAAACATGGCTTCTGCTGTGTTATCGACCACGTTAATATCCTTGGCACGAAACCACGGAGATCCCTTTTCAACCACACTTTTGGCGAAAGCATAACTGTCGGGCGGGTTCCAGCCGGCCCCGTGCCCATGTCTCATGCCGGGAATGAGCGACACCATGAATGGACCCGACATACCTTCATAACAGCCCGCCTGTTTATCTAAAGGAAAGTGGGCATCGGCCGGCCACGAAAGCCAGAGCGTCGGCATCGCGGCATTTTTGATCCGCACCATCGGATCCCACACCTGTTTATATATCTCATTTTTACCGAGCGCTTTTCCGTATTGATTTTCAGCCATCGCCAGATTCCCGCATCCATAGGTTGGAATCGCAAAGGCAAAGCGATTATCGATTCCGATCACGGTACTGGTGATCACCCCGCCCCATGAGATCCCCATCACCCCGACTTTGTCCGGATCAACTTCCGGCAAAGAACGGATCAAGGAATTGGCAAGAATCGTATCGGCCACGGCATGATACATCCACTGATCCTTCAGCGGCACATCGGAGTCGCCATAAATCCCGTCCCGACGCGGACCGGGCCAATTATGCTGCTTCCATGATTTTGCCCGATCAACCGAGTTCGTGTCTCTTATATCGACCTGTCCTTCAACGGCGATGGAAATGGCGGCAAACCCCTGATCATTCCATTTCTTCACCCATTCCTTGAACGCCGTGCCGCCACCCCCATGCACGAGCACAACACCGGGAACTTTGCCCTCGCTCTTTTCAGGAAGTCCCAGCCAGGCAAATACCTTTGTTGCTTTTCCGTTATAGTCAAGCGCATCAAAATAGATCGGTTTAACGGCCCCCTCTGCAGCAAACTCTTTCGCATCCATCATAACCGGAGCATCTGTAAGTTGGCCTAATGCGAGCACCTGCTCTTTTTCGGACGAAAAGTCATCCGCCCAGGCCAAACCAGCCGCCATTACAACTACAACACAGCTCATTAATATATTTCGTTTCATCATCGAGTTCCTTTCCCATCGGTCACTGACAGTGCATTAACCGAATACTTTTCTTTGCGAGATCCGATCATGTCGACCATTTCCGGATAGCTGATGAGAAAGTTATTTTCATCAATCAAATTTATTACGTAGTGCGAGGTCCCTTCGGGCAGTACAGCGGAAACTTTATTTCCGGGCAGAATTTTCGCAGGCAAACGGAACCACTCTTCGTAGCGATGCCCGCCGTTGAGGGTGTACAGCAACTGAGCACGCTGCACCTTCGCTCCGTGCTCCTTATACCGAAACAGTACGGTATTCCCTTTTTTCTGATGTGAGACGACCGACGGCACCATTTCCTTGCCCGGGAGCTCATTCTTATGTGCTGGATTATAATAGGGATAGCTTGCTTTCATTTCGGTAAGGATTTCAGTTAGCTTCCGGTTCATGGCCTGCGCCTTTTCGGGCATGGCAGCCGCCAGATTTTTTGACTCCTCAATATCGCCACGCTTCTGCTTTCCGCCTTGGATTTCATACAGTCGGTAGAGCTCCAGTTCAGGCGAATTTGCATTGTTCACATAGTCATAGTTTCGCACGAGTTTATAGTCGCCGATGCGGATGGTGCTTTCCAGCGCAAGGCTGTTCGGGAAGTGCCATATCATGGTATCGCGGACAGAACCATCGGCCGCCTTGACTAAATCAGGATTCGACGGATCTTTAATCAGCAAGCGGGCCAGATCGCTGCCGTCGAATGATTTTCCTTCGGGGCGCTCACTCCGGGTTAGCGTCAGCAGGGTCGGGTAGAAATCGAGCCCGTTCACCATCACGTCCGACTGTACACCTGCAGCAATGCCGGGACCGGTAATAATCAGCGGGACGCGCGTGCCGCCTTCCATCGCGGAGATTTTACCGCGGGCCAGCGGATAGTTATCCGTAATGATTTCGCCGGGATGCTGCTCCATGCCGCCGTTGTCGGATGTGAAAATGAGATATGTATTTTCACTGAGTTTATGTCCTGGCCAGCGCGGATCTTCGGTGGTTTCCAGATACTGGAAGAGTTGTCCGACATAATAATCCAGCTCCTCCACCATGGCGCAGTAGAATGGATTGGTCTGCCCCTCGCCCTTCCACTCTTCCGGATTTTCAGGACGCTCGACGCCAAGCTTTTTGCAGTATTTGTCGAGAAGCCGTTCGTTCCGGGTATGAATCGGTGAATGCACCAGCCAGGTGGCATAATATAGAAAGAATGGTTTATCTTTATTCTCCTCCACAAACGTCAGCGCATCGATGCTGTTCTGATGCGTGCAGAACCCGTTTTCATCCAGCTGGTACGGATCATCCGTTTGATCCGTTGCAAAACCGGCCAGGCGGTTCGGGCTCATCTTTTTTGTGGTTCCGAGGTTATGACGCGTCCAGTCGAAGCCCTGATCTTCCGGTTGCGGAAATGCATTGTGGTTAATCGCCATATGCCACTTGCCGCAATGCCCGGTAGTATATCCGTTCTGCTTCAGCGTGAGTGCAAGCGTCTGCTCATTTTCCGGCATGCGACCGCTGTACCAAGGCGGCATCATCCGGTGCGCGGTTTTATTGTATGGCGTTGGCGGACCTCCGCCGATCACATGGGTTTTCTGGGCGCGGGCCGGATGATTTCCGCTCATGATTGCACATCGGGAAGGCGCACAGGTTGGTGCCGGGGAATAAGCCTGCCAGAACATCACGCCTCTCTTTGCCAGCGCATCAATATTCGGAGTTTCCATCGGCGAGGGTTCGTCAATGTCGTAGCACTTCACATCCTGCCAGCCCAGATCATCGGTCAGCAACAGGATCACATTCGGTTTTTCGGGTCGTGCGCTATCTGCACTGAACGCATTCATTCCGCACATCAACGCGGTAAAAGCAACGGGCCAACTCAACTTCATACAATATATTCCGGTTAGTGAATTTAAGAAGAGATGTTAACACGCCTACATTGCATAGAAATCCCCTATATACACGATGTTCACTCACTCCTCTTTCAGTATAAACTTCTTTAAATCAGGTAAAGAATCGGCCGGCTGACTAAGCGGTATAACAAATAACCGGATCACTTTTATGAAAAATACGTTATGGCTCTCTGTAATCACGTTGCTGACCTGCGCCCCGGGAATGCTCCAGTCTGTCACTGCGGAAACAGCGGACTCACCTTCTGCACCCGTGTCCTCTTTGGAAAGGCTGGCGCCCCTCGCCCCTGCAAATTTTTCCTACGCCTACTGGCTGAATGGATGGCGAAAAAATCTGAATGATACGTCGGCTGAAATCCTCTGTTTTGAAACCGGGCACTATGGGTTAACGATTGACCTATCCAATTTTTCCAACACCCATTTCGGCTTAATTGACGATATCTCCAGTTATGTGGAGGCGGCACACACTGACACCCAGCGAATCAAAGAACTCGATCCCGCCGAACTCGTATTAGAGATAAGCGTGAACGGAAAAATTTACCGCGCCACCGCCTGCCAGGCGGGTATTGATAAAGGCACAAAAAAACTTCAGACCGCCCGTTTATGGGAATCGGGACAGCTGGTCCAGCATTTCGACCTGATTGGACTCATTTTTAAAGACAAGGCCGGCACGTTGCTGGAGTGCGACGGCACACTCGATATTGTGGTCTGGCCGGATACCCTCACCCTGAATCTGGAACTGGCTCCGAGCCAGAAAACATGGTCCAATGCAAAAATAAGTATCCGCCTTAACGATTGGTACACCGATAAAACGGTTTCCAATGATTGGAAGTCCGGGAAAAATGAAAAGCTGACGCTGACCTGCAACCTGCAGGAACCGGGCTATTCTAAAAACACGATTTCGATGAAGCTTCAAGCTTCGGAAAATCAAACGTTCCCCGTTCAGTTTGATGAAGCCTATAACTGCTTCTCGACCAAGATCGGCAAACGGGAACTCAAGCGCAGCTTTAAAACCGGCTATACCGACATCCGTGATTACGATGAATTTGACATCACCATCGAAAATCAGTTGGGCAACACCTACGTGCCCTTTCAGCTTGATTTAAGCAGCCCCGGAAACATCACAGGGCTTTGCCCCATCCTTTGCGAACCGGACGGCACACCGACCGGCATTCCGGTACAGCTCAGCAAAAACTGGCATCATGCAGGCCTTGGTTCCTACCTCCGCGCCTATGCGCTGATCCCTGCCGCAAAAGGCACATCATCCTACAAACTGCGGATCGTCTATGGTTTTTACGGCACCCTGCCCTCGGCCAGCCACTCCCAGCTTTCGCTGGTCGGATACGGCAAAGATGGGGCACACGGTAATAACGGTCGGTGGGATCAACTGGCGATTGGCTGCTGGGGCGAAACCATCTGCTTTGATATGGACCAAAGTTGCGTGGATAACGTCGTCACCGATGTTCGCATGCTGATGGTCCGCAACGGGCTGGACGGTAAAAAATGGAGCTGGACCGACGGTGGCTGGGGCGGCGACTGGCTGAACCTGAGAGATGACCGCGATCAGAAACTCTATTTCACGGAACTGAAGACGGCCTATGTTTCGCAGGGGCCCTGCCTGACCGAAGTCCACTACGACGGCTATTACGGAAGTGAACGCGAAGTCGACTTAAAGGCAGTTGTTCGAACCTTGCGTACGGACGATTATGCACGCACGTTCCAAACCTTTACATACACCTTCACGAAAACCGTTTCTGCAGCGGATTGCTGGTTGTTCAAAATGGGTAAAACCAGAAGCCTGATTACGCCCGAAATTGCATACGGCAACGACTCGGGATTACTCAAAGAACATAAGGTTCCGAGCGGACTGGATGCCGGCGAGGTCTACCAACGGGATACCGAGCTCACCGGCAGCGCCCCTTGGTGGATTGCCTTCCCCGGTGCCTATAAAAGTGACGGCAAGGAATGGGGCACTGGAAGCCGGGCGCTGATCATCCGCTCATACCTCGCGAAAATCGGTGACAAAACTTTTACCAACCCCACGGTTTCTTTCCCGGTGTATCGCGTGGAATCCAAGGGCAATATTAATCTGGATATGATTATGACTCCACCGACAGGCGTGACCGAATTTCATGCCGGCGACACCATTGCATTCGAGGTCGTATGGATCACCCTGCCCCGCGTGGCCGACGACTATTACGGCCCAAATGAAAGCTTCCGAAACCACCTAAAAAAATATCCCCGTTCCTGGGAAAGCGTCTATCGCGAGGCCCTTGGAAACGACCTCGAAATCCAGATTGTCGGCGGAACGGTTAAGAACAAGTATCCCATCATTATTGAAACCACCCGCCCGGATGACATTCAGGTGAAAATAACCGGCGGAGTCGGCGTGGTTCCGATTCGTTTTGAAGGGCTTGCTTCCCCGGACTATGCCCTGTATCAGGTAAAAGGAAATAACCGTATCAAGCTCGATCAAGCGGTACACGGGAACGATTTCTGGCAGACACTTTACGACCCGTCATCGGATACCTACAGTCTCACCTATAACCTCCCGCTCGACGGTGTGCGCACCTCCGGCTGGGTTCTCATGGCCGAGTGAGTTTTTCCAATCTCTGAAAAACGCGCCCAACCGACGGAAACGCGCCCTCCACTTCGTGGAGAGGCACGTCCTACAAAGCGATATGACTACATAAACGTGGGTTTGTTATTTCAGGTTGTAGGACGCGGTTCTTTCGGAACGAAAGGCCGCGTAATCCGCACGCCGCGCTCAATACCGTATCGGAACAATCGTGCCCTGAAACTTCCAATCATTGGAACATTTCACCAGGCCGGCTCGTATTGGATTTTCGCGGACATAATTCCACTTTTCCGAATAGCTGTCGGCACTGCGTAGGATGTGGTCGAAGGATGACGTTTTTCCATGCCGAAAAGTTTAGTGAGGGTTCCAATGGTTGGAAGATTTATTCAGAGTTTTTTTCGGCACAAATTACGCGCCCGATCCTCCGAACACGCGCCCTCCGCTTCGCGGAGAAGCACGTCCTACACCGTGTATTGTCTAAACTCAACGTCAGTCAATCACCCAACATTGTAGGACGCGGTTCTTTCGGAACATAATTGGAAGTGAATAACGACCAATTTGCCGCGTGATTCCCGCAACGTGCTTACTTCTTTTTTCCAGCCATTGGATTGACCAACGTGTCATGCTGTTTTTTTGGGGCCCCATCTTCAACCTTAATCAGGGCGAGTTCCGGGCCATCGGCGAGCGTGAGTTTTACTACGCTGTGCACGGTGCGTTCTTTTCCACCTTCGAGGCTCAGCACCAGGCCGCGCTCCGTCTGCTCAAAACTGACCGGTTCACCACCGAGTTCCTCACAACGAATCACTTCACGCGGAAGCGCGGGAAGTGCAAGCTCATCATTCAACCATTGGAAAACGTGCAGATAGATCACGTTATCTTTGGTGCAGGAACCGCCCCACTGCCCGCTGATGTACGGACCGCCTTCGGTGCCGTAGATGCTTTCGCCGTAGGTTTCGATCCAGGGTTTAAACTGCTTCAGATTTTCCAGCTCTTCCGGGCGGAGTTCGCCGGTAGACATCGGCCCGACATTCAGCAGCATGTTGCCGCAACCCGTCACGCAGGCTGAAAGCATCTTTGCGCATTCCTCAAAACTCTGGGTGGTTGCATCCGGACGATAGGACCACCCGCCCCCATCGACTCCGTGCGACATCGGCATGCAGGTTTCCCATGGATCGTCTTTGCGGAAGACCCCGATCTTTCCTTCCGGCGTTTCGTAATCGCCTTTGGTCAGTTCAACCAGTTCAGGATCCGGCGTTCCGGCTTTACTTCTGAATACAAAGCGGGCTGCCCGATTGTTAATGATGATGTCAGGTTGCAGCTCATAGATCATATCAAACAGTTCCTGAAAACGGTATTGATCCCAGCGGCCCGAAACATGGTCGAACCAGAGCACATCAACGTCTCCATAGTTGGTCAACAGTTCCCGGAGCTGGCCGTGATAATAATCGTTGTACGCACTATTGTCGCCCACCAGATAATCGGGATGGGTCCAGTCGCGGGTTGAATAATACCAGCCGAGCTTGAGGCCGTGCCGATGAACCGCATCGGCCAGTTCTTTGCAGATGTCCCGTTGATACGGCGTGTTCATGATGTTGTAGTCGGTCAGTTCGGTTGCCCAGTTACAAAAGCCGTCGTGATGTTTCGCCGTGAACACGATGTATTTCATACCCGCTGCTTTTGCAGTCCGCACCAGCGCATCGGCATCGAATTCTACCGGATTAAAATTTTCATAGAGCACGTCGTATTCGGCATCCGATATTTTTTCCAGCTTGCCCGGATGATCGTACGGATGGGTTGCACGCGCCCAGCTGATTTCCACTCCGGCAAGGCTCGACGGGCCCCAGTGAATAAACATACCGAACTTATCATCCAGCCACCAATCCAGCCGCGCGCTATCGGCAATACGCTCTTCAGCGATGGAAACAGACTCCGCTGCCAGGCTGTTCAGCGGGTTTAAGGATGCGAGAATCGAGGCAATCGTCAAGGTGGATAACAGCTTATTCATAATCGGTGTTCCTGTGAGTTTACGGTCATAGTTCAAGCCCCAGTATATCCGCATATATTATTAAGCCTATCGTTCGTATGAAGGATACGAATTACGGCCATGGGCGGAGAGAATCGTGGTTTCCCGGGGATCAATCGCCCGGCTTGATTCCGTTCCTACGAAAAATACCTGAGGTGCCATTTTCCAAAATAGGCCGTTTGGTATCCATCCTTTCTTAAGAGCTGAGGCAAGGTGACGTCATTGCTTTTCAAATGACAATAATGACGGGCGGGCAACCATCGACACACCCCGTTTCTGCAGGGAATTCTAACGGTCGGAATCGCAGACCGGTCCCACCAAAATGCAGATGCCCCACATTTATCTCGTTGAGAAAGTCTCCGTATTCTCCGCAGATTTCTTCGGCAACGCTATTGGGCATGCCAAAATCGTCCTCAAAATTAAATGAACGATTGATGAAAACACACCCTGCCATCTCGGCACCCGCTTTATGAGATTTAGCGACGCTTCCTCCGTAGCCCCGCGTGCAATTTTCCAGCAGCCACACATTCTCATCTTCACGCTTTATCTCTTTCGCAGAAATGATCTCATCCCCAATACGCATAAACACATCTTTTTGCGTCTCGAGGATTTGCCTGCCTAGACGGAAACGTATGCTGGTGGCGGAAGAATTGATGTCCTCCGCCAGCCCGCCGGTGGCCTGCACTCGATGCGCTTGTCAACAAAGGTGGGGGAAATATATTTGCTGTTATCTCTGTCAATCTGGGGACTGAGACTCTTGAGCTGCAGATGGATGCCTTTGGAATCCAGATAATCGCTATAGGCTAATAGATCCGCTTTCCCTTTTGGAAAAACCGCGGGATTTACCCCCGTCATGCCCTGGCTTCTGTCTCTCCAGACATTGCTGAACAGATAAACACGGTTGCCCCGCTGGGATTGACGTAGGTATCCGTCATTTCATAAAGTTCCTCCAGATTCCCGGCAGCAACACTTACCTTGGCAATGGTTGAAAACTTCGCCACCCAGTGCTCAACCCAGCACCAGCTTCGACGGCCGGGCGGAACGATCGAACGTAAGCTCCGAGTCGGCAAAGCCCATTTCCGACAACACCAGACACAACACGCCAATCATGAGACTACTTATATTCACATTCATAGTGCACATCCCATTTCCATACGCTTCTACGTGCGCCCCCAATTTCCTGTCTTAGAGACCACGTCATCCAAAACAATCCTTTCCCGAACTCCGGACTACGACGGGTCACAATGGTCACATTCTTAAATTCAGCACTTTGCGCATTACGAATATATGCCCCCGAGAGCAACAACTAATTCCTTATTGACGTTCTCTCCAACATAACGATTGTAAAACACGACATAAAAACAGGTCTAAAGCGCTATTACATCCTCTATTTGTATGTCGATTAAAATAACCGGGTCTACTCAAACATACATTAATCAAAGTCATCTCTAAGGATTGAAAAGGGAATGGAGATCGTTCTGCGGATAAAGTCTCTGCGTTATTGAAGCAACATCAGTTTGCTCAACACTTCGAACGGTCAAAATGAATTCATACAGTTACGGAGCTGAACTCTACCCTTTAAAATAACCATACAATTCTTGTAAAAACCTATTCTTCTACTAAAATGTTCGTACTAACTGGGAGGATGATTATGAGAACACTTGTTACGTTTCTATGGATAAGCTGCTTGGTGATTTCCACTCTGGCAGATGAATCTACCGATAAACTGCGACAGGAATTCCTTGCCTATAAAACGGCATCCGATGCGCGCATCCAATCCTTGGAAGATCAGCTCACAAACCAAACCAGTCTCACCCAATCGGAAATCGAGGGTCTGCGAATGCTGAATGAGCGCGGCACATTTGATTTTGAATTCCACGGCTATCTGCGATCCGGTTACGGCATTGCGGCAAACGGAGCATCGCAGGTCACCTTTCAGGCCCCCAATGCCAACGCAAAGTATCGACTGGGCAACGAAGCGGAAACCTATCTTGAAACAACCTTTATGGCCAAAACACCCGAAGATATCACCGGTTCCCCGGATAAAAAGTTCACGACCATTCTGACGATGGCCTACGCCGTTGAAACAGCGAACAGTGGAAACTTTGACACCCAGCTTTCCCTGCGCGAGGCCTACGGAAAAGCGGAAGGTTTAATTCCCGACAACCCCACGGCAACCTGGTGGGCGGGACAGCGTTTTTATTCACGTATTCAGGTTCATATGACTGACTTCTGGTATCGTGACATGAGCGGATACGGCGGTGGCATTGAAAATGTCACCATCGGGGATGATGCTATGCGACTGGGGTTTGCCTGGATCGGAGGTTCCATTGATGAACTGAATGCCAATGGAACGATTGCCACGCCCGGAACCGTTTTCCGGAAAGACAGTTTCGATCTGGATCTTACGAAAATTTCATCCCTAGGCGGGGAATTCAGAACACAGCTGACCTACTCCTATTTCCATGGTCAAACAGTTGATACAGGTGGTGGGAATACCGTCGAGCTGACCGACAGCCACGGGGCATCCATTAACTTATTTCAGATTAATGAGTTTGAGAACGGCATAAACAACACGGCCGTTCTACAGCTTGGCTATGGCGCGGCATTCAACTTCCTGGGGCAAATGACGATGCCCAATGGAGTGGATCTCACAACTGTACCGAACGGAACCGTTTTTGATACGGAAGATATTCAGCAGGTTCGATTCGTCGAAGATCTGATTTATGACAACGGCGGAAAAGTTTCAGCATCAGCGACAGCGGTTTATCAATATTCCGATGCCAACATTCCAATGGGGCAGGTTCACTGGACATCGCTCGGGGTCCGCCCGGTTTATCATTTCGACCGAAACTACTCCATTGCAACCGAGGCTGGCTGGGACTACACCGATCAGAAAGACGGTGAAAGCGGATCGCTGTTTAAACTGACATTCGCCCCGCAGATTACGCCACAAATGTCTGTTTTAAGCCGTCCCGCACTTCGCCTCTTTTTCACCTATGCCTGGTGGAGCAATGAATTTGAGGGCCAGGTTGGAACCCCGGCTTACTCAACAGACACAGCGGGATTTTCAACAGGAATTCAGCTCGAAACCTGGTGGTAGCCGGGAAGAGTTAAGGAGAAGAAGGCCGGCCTCGCACCGGCTTTTTTTAGTGGTGTGGTGCAGACGTTCCTGTCTGCGCTCCTATTGCGCAATATGGGCAGACAGGAACGTCTGCCCCACAGGGTTTGCCTGTTGCACTCTCTTTTTATTCCCCGATAATCTTAACCAGTGCGCGCTTTTTACGCAGCCCGTCGAGCTCGTAGTAAAAGATGGCTTCCCACGGTCCAAAATCCAGCTTGCCATTGGTAACAGCAACCACCACTTCGCGCCCCATCACCGTACGTTTCAGATGCGCGTCCGCATTGTCTTCAAAACCATTGTGGGCATATTGATCGTACGGTTTTTCCGGAGCCAGTTTTTCCAACCAGCGCTCATAGTCGGAATGCAGCCCACCTTCGTTATCGTTAATAAATACCGAGGCGGTAATGTGCATGGCATTTACTAAACATAGCCCTTCTTTAATTCCGGACTCTCGCAGGCAGTCTTCAATCGTCGGTGTGATATGGATGATTTGCCGGCGCTGCGATGCTTCAAACCAAAGTTCTTTACGATACGATTTCATGAGTCTCCTTTGTAGTCATCTAACGGAACAAGCATTTCATTCAGATAAAGTTGTTTCATCAGCTCACAATCGAGTCGATGCCCGGCTTTGTAGGATTTAATTTTCCCGACAAAGATGCCGTTCGGAATCAGCGCAATCGCTGCCAGCAGATCCAGCACCGAACGATGCCAAACGGCTTCGAGCGCTTTACCTTCATGAATCAGCCGCGGTTCGTTGACGTATTTCTTTTTGCTGGCAATGGAAACGTTGGTTTTGTTGTAGCCCAGATTCCGCACATCCGCGAAAAGCTTCCCGATCGTTTTGCAATAGAGCACTTTGCCATAAGAGGTGTTGGTTCGAGCCACCGAAGCCATTTCAGCCAGCTCTTTGCAGACTGGAAAAATAATGCGCTGTTTGCCCAGAGCCGTATTAAAACTGATCGCCGCATCCACAAGCAGCTGTGGGTTCGCAGGATCGTCCGGCGGGGCCAGTGTAACGAAATCGCCATAGGTCCCGCCCACGGTAACCGGTTCCTTTACAGTAAAATATTTCACCGGCTGATCGATTGTTTTGGTGCCACAGGAATTCAGCGCTTCCACCACATCGAGACTGCCCTGTTCGAAAAGCGGCGGATCGCCGGAATCGAGCTTAATGACGAGATTATCAATGCCCATGCTCATACGCAGCGAAATCAGGTGCTCCACCATACGCACATAGTTATGCGGATTGCCTGAGCGCAACACAATGTTGCTCACAATCTGGCCCGTGGTCCAGACATTGGCAATGCCCACCCGGATCGGCAGTGAACCCGGCAGATCGGTGCGGTCGAGCCACCAACCTTCAAGGTTTGTCGGTTCGAATGTGATGGTGCGGGTGGCCTTGCGCAAAAACGTACCCGGACCGGAAATCGTTGCCGCCCCATCAAGCGTAGTCTGCATCTTCCGCATGGGCTCAACCACCTTATCACTGAGATCCCAATCAACCGGTTGGTTGTTCATCTGTTCATACGAAGCTTTGATTGCTTCGTCATCACCCATCAAAATGGTGCCTGGATTTGTCATAAATTGCATTCCGTTCTGTTTTGAACTGCTGATTTGAATAACATATCTTTAGTTTTTTCACGCAGTGAACGCAATCAAAACCAAAGGGGTACTGTATTGAAGGACGGGAAAGTTATTCGCGCAGCCGGAGTGGTCGGAAGCTTTACGCTCCTGAGCCGTGGTCTCGGCATGCTGCGCGACATCATTATTGCCTACCACTTCGGCACCTCCATCCTGGCCTCGGCCTTTTTTGTGGCGTTCACCCTGCCGAACCTCTTCCGCAGACTCTTCGGCGAAGGGGCACTTTCCGCGGCCTTTATTCCTGTTTTCATAGAAACCCGCACCAAACAGGGCAATGACGCTGCCTGGGATATGGCCGCAAAAGTCGTAACCATGACCGCCGCCCTGCTTTCAACCATTGCCATTGTTGGCGTCCTGCTCTTTTCCATTTTCCTGAAATTCCCCTGCTTTTCTGAAAAATGGCTTACCACCTTTGATCTTTCACGAATCATGTTCCCGTATGTTTTGTTCATTTGCCTGGCAGCGCTTTCGATGGCGGTCCTAAATTCCTTTAAACACTTTGCCACCTCCGCCTTTGCCCCCTGCCTGTTGAATATTATTCTGATTGTGGTGATGCTGGTCGTATTTCCATTGGTTGGAAACGAGCAGTCGGTTCAAGCCAAAGCCCTTGCATGGGGCGTTCTTCTGGCAGGCATATCACAGGTTGCAATTCAGCTTCCGGCCCTGAAACGTTTCGGTTGCCCATTCAAATTTTCCAACCATTGGAACGATCCGAAAATACGCCAAATGCTGCTGCTGATGGGCCCGGCCGCACTCGGCATGGCAGTCACGCAGTTCAACGTACTGATCGACCGCATGCTGGCGATGGCCATCGGCGGCTGGGCTCCGGCGGCACTCTACTACAGCGAGCGGTGGATATACCTCCCGCTCGGTGTCATTGCCACCGCCATGAGCACGGTCCTGCTACCTACCTTTTCCGGGCACGCCGCAGAAAAAGACCACCATGCAATGAGCGAAACCCTCTCCGATTCCCTGCGGCACCTCGCCTTTATTATGACCCCCGCCGCACTGGGCATGCTGGCCCTGGCACCGCTCATCCTGCAGACCCTCATGGAATGGGGCGGGAATTTTGATGCTCAATCCACGATGCTCTCCACCCGCGCACTGGTATTCTACGCCCCCGGCCTGATTCTCTTCAGCGTCACCAAAGTGTTTGTTCCGGCCTTTTATGCCCAGCAAGACACCAAAACCCCCGTCCGTGTCGGGTTCATAACCATCGGGATCAACCTGATCCTGAATATTGTCTTTATCCTGACCCTGCCGGAATATTGGAAACATGCCGGCATGGCCTTCTCAACGGTACTGTCAGCCGGAATCAACATCGCTATTCTCGGTAGCATTCTGAACAAGAAAATTAACGGGATTCAGTGGCAGACCATCTTCCGGAGCTTCATCCGTTGCGTGACCGCTTCGCTGATCATGGCCTTCGTTGCTTGGCTGACCGCAACTCTTCTCTTTCCAATCATTGGAAACGCGGTCCCCGCGAAATTTGCTCAAATGGCAACCCTGTCGATCGCCATCGCGGTCGGCGCACTGAGCTATTTCAGCCTCGCCGTTGCCCTCAAGTTCCCCGAACTGCGCGAAATCAAATCGGCCCTTACACGGAAATAAAATGGCACGTGATGATTTCGCAAAACTCTGCCACCTCGCCGGGAAGGCCATCATCGATTACAAGATGATTCAGGAGGGCGATCGTCTGCTGGTCGGCATCAGCGGCGGTGTGGATTCGATGATGCTCATGCACGTGCTCGACCGCCTGCAGAAACGCGCCCCCGTTGGCTTCGAACTCTTTGCCGTGAATATCAACGAAGGATTTGAAGGCCTCAACCATACCCCGCTCGCAGACTATGCAACAGAACAGGGCTGGAACCTGAAAATTATAGACGTCCCGATTGCTGACCTGATCATCGATAAAAAGGCTGAAGGCCGGCCCTGCGGACTGTGTGCACGCTTGCGCCGCGGCTACATTCACCGATACGCCGACGAAATCGGAGCCAACAAACTCGTGCTCGGCCACCATCGCGACGATCTATGCGTCAGCCTGCTGATGGGCCTCTTCCGCGGTACGGGGCTCAAAACCATGTCGCCCAACGCCCCGGCCGACCACGGAACCAAACGCGTTATCCGGCCGCTCTGCTATGCCCCGAAAGCTCTGATTGAAACCTGCGCCGAGGCCTATGAATTTCCAGACCTTGGAAAATGCGACTATGCCGACCAGCTCGAAGAATCCGGCGATCGCGCCCGGCTCGAACGACTACTCAAAGAACTGGAGTCCGACTTTCCAAACCTTGGAAATCACATGCTGCATTCCATGCAGGATGTCCGTCCGGGGTATCTGCTGGACCCAAAATTCCTGAATCCCGATAATCAGTAATCACAAAAAAAAACCGCAACTCGAAAGCTGCGGTTTTTGAAGTTCCAGTGTTTGGAAACTCTATCGGTTGATAAAATTTACGGCATTCCGGAACAGCTTCAGTCCCAGCCCCTGTTCCGGCAGATTGCCGTCCAGTTTCTGCTGGTCCCAGTTCGGATGGTTTTCCGGGAAGAGGTAGGCTTCTGGGTGCGGCATCATCCCGAAGATCCGGCCCGTTGGATCGGTCAGACCGGCAATCGCATTCAGCGATCCGTTCGGGTTTTCGGGAAACTCCTGCGTCGGATTGTTGCCGGCATCCACATATCGGGCCGCAACACACCCGTGCGCTTCCAGTTTTTCCAGCAGCTCATTATCCAGCGTGAAAATCTTCCCTTCACCATGACGGATCGGCAGCGGAATAGTTCCCAGCCCTTTCGTGAATACACAGGGGGAATTGCCTTCAAAACGGATGTCACACCAGAAGTTCTGGAAGGTTCCGCAATCGTTCTGCATCAGCGAAACGGTCGGCTCGAAATAGTTGCCGTCCAAACCGGGAAGCAGCCCCATCTTGGTCATCACCTGGAACCCGTTGCAGATTCCCATAATCAGCTTGCCATCATCAATAAACTGCTGAAGCTGCGTCTGCATGTGGTGTTTCACCCGCAAGGCAAAAACATGCCCGCTGGTCATATGGTCGCCATAGGAAAATCCGCCGATAAACATCATCGACTGGAAATCGGAAAGCTGATCGGGATTATCCAGCAGATCGTTCAAATGCACCAGCTTCGGTTCAGCCCCGGCCAGCTTCCATGCATGGGCCGACTCTGCCTCGCAGTTCACCCCATACCCCGTAATTATCAAAACCTTTGGTTTACTCATTGTTTCCCCTACTTGTTCATATCTTCGAGCATCGCGGTTGCGGCGGCGGTCGGATCTTCGGCGTGCATGATCGGGCGGCCAATCACCAAATGAGTCGCGCCCTGCTCCACTGCAAACGACGGAGACGCCACGCGTTTCTGGTCGCCCACATCGCCATCCGGCATACGGATGCCCGGCGTCACCAGAATGGCATCCGGAAACGCTTCGCGCAGTGCTTTGGCCTCGTGGGCACTGGTCACCATGCCGTCAATGCCGGACGAAATTGCCAGCTCGCCCAGCGCAACCGCCTGTTCTGAAACCGTTCTGTTGATTCCCAGATCTTTAAAATCGGCTTCGCTCAGGCTCGTCAAGGTAGTGACCGCCACAATTTTGGGCGGATTGGCGCATTCTTTGGCGGCAGCGGCAGCGGCTTCCAGCATGGCTCGTCCGCCGATCGCGTGAACAGTCATCAGGTTGACGCCATGACTTGCCGCCGTTTTCACCGCGTTGGCCACCGTCTGCGGAATATCATGCAGCTTGAGATCCAGGAATATTTTCTTATTCCGTTTTTTAAGCGGTTCCAGCACCGCCGGCCCTTCGGCGCAGAAAATTTCGAGCCCGACTTTGTACCATTCAATAAAATCCGGCAATTCCTGCAGTTTTGCTTCCATGGCTTCAACGTTCGGCACATCGAGCGCCACGATTAAATCTGCTTTATTCATACAAAATTCCTTTCTGCGTTCCAAAGTTCGGAAACCTAGCAGAAAAGTTCCAAGGGCTGGAACATTTTACGGAGCGTTTTTTCCAGACATTGGAAAGCGGAGCCTGTAGCGTTCGTATTTCATATTTGAAAAGCATCTCGAAGGAACTCCCTATGGAAAAGAAACTCTTTCTGATTGATGGCATGGCCATCATCTACCGTGCCTACTTCGGCTTCATCCGCAACCCCCGCATTAACTCCAAAGGCGAAAACGTCTCGGCGGTCTATGGCTTTGTTAACACGCTGCTCGACATCATCCACACCTACGAGCCCACGCACATCGCTGTCGCGCTCGACGCCTCCGGCCCCACCTTCCGGCACGAGGAATTCCCGGAATACAAAGCCACGCGCGATGAAACGCCCGAGGGCATCCGCACCGGCGTGCCGCACATCAAGAATCTGCTGAAAGCCTTTAATATTCCCATGCTCGAATATCCCGGCTTCGAGGCCGACGACGTGATCGGCACCCTCGCCCGACAGGCAGAAAAAGAGGGCTTCGACACCTATATGGTCACGCCCGACAAAGACTATGCCCAGCTCGTCGACGAACACACCTTCATGCTCAAACCCGGCCGCGGCGGGGGCGACGCCGAGTTGCTCAAAGTGAAAAATATTCTCGAGCAGTGGAATATTGCCAAGATCGAACAGGTCATCGATATCCTCGGACTGGCCGGCGACACCGCCGACAACATTCCCGGCGTTCCAGGCATTGGACCCAAAACCGCCCAAAAACTCATCGCCCAGTTCGGTTCGGTGGAAAACCTGCTCGAGAACACTGACCAGCTGAAAGGCAAGCAGAAGGAAAAGGTCGAAGAAAACAAAAATCAGGCCCTGCTCTCCAAACGACTCGTCACCATTAAATGCGACGTTCCCGTAAAAGAAGATCCCGAAAGCCTGCTCCGCGGCAAACCGAACGACGACGACTTGAAACTGCTGTTCACCGAACTCGAATTTAAATCGATAATCAAGCGGCTGTTCGGCGAATCCCCCACCGCAGCCTCCGTTGCCGTGGCCGCCGCCAGCTCCGGCCAGAGCGACCTCTTTGAATTCGCCGCGGCCACCCAGCCGGAAATGACCGAGCCCGCGCCGGGCTTCAAAACCATTAAAGATATCAAGCACACCTATCATCTGGTCACCACCGCCGCCGAACGCGAGGCGCTGGCTGAAACAATGAAGGATAACTACGAAATCTGCTTCGACACCGAAACCACCGGCCTCGATGTCCGCACCGCTGAACTGATCGGCATTTCCTTCTGCGTCAAACCCGGCGAGGCCTGGTACGTCACCCTGCCGCCCGATCGCAAACAGGCCTTGCTGGCGCTCGAACCCTTTCTTCCAATCCTGAAAAGTTCCGATGTTCGGAAAGTTGGCCAGAATCTGAAATATGATCTCAGTGTCCTGAAATGGCATGGCATCGAAGTCAAAGGTCAATTGCTCGACACGATGCTCGCGCATTATCTCATTGATCCCGACCAACGTCATAATATGGATCACATGGCCGAAACTTTGTTGAATTATTCTCCCGTCCCGATCGGTGCGCTGATCGGCGAAAAGAAGAGCGAACAAAAATCCATGCGCGATGTCGATCTCGACGAGCTCTGCGAATATGCCGCCGAAGATGCCGACATCACCCTCCAGCTCTGGCACAAGCTCAAACCGATGCTCAAAGAGCGCGGACAGGAACGCGTCTTTTACGAAATTGAAACGCCCCTGCTCCCGGTCCTCTGCCAAATGGAATACAACGGGATCAATCTCGATGTCGCCAATCTCGAAGCCTATTCCGTCGAACTCGGCGAAAAAATCCAGACCCTGGAAAAATCCATCTACACCCGCGCCGGTATGGAATTCAACCTCAACTCCCCGAAACAGCTCGGTGAAGTGCTATTCGATCTACTGCACCTCGTGGACAAACCGAAAAAGACCAAAACCGGCCAATATAAAACCAATGAAGAAGTCCTTTCCGGACTCGCTCACGAACACGAAATCGTGCGCGAAATCCTCGAATACCGTGGACTGACCAAGCTCAAGAGCACCTATGTGGATGCCCTGCCCAAGGAAGTTTTTCCAGACACTGGAAGAGTGCACACCACCTTCAGTCAGGCCATCACCACCACCGGACGTCTTTCATCCGTAAACCCCAATCTGCAGAACATTCCGATCCGCACCGAAGAAGGCCGCGAAATCCGCCGCGCCTTTATTCCGCGCGAAGGATTCACCCTGCTCGCCTCCGACTATTCCCAGATCGAGCTACGCATTATGGCCGAGCTCTCCGGCGATAACGGGCTGCGCGAAGCCTTCATTCACGGCGAAGATATTCACACCGCCACCGCCGCCCGCGTTTTCGGGGTGGAAAAAGGTGACGTCACCCGCGAAATGCGCAGCAAAGCCAAGATGGTCAACTTCGGCATCATCTATGGAATCTCCGCCTTCGGCCTCTCGCAGCGACTCGGCATTCCGCGCAAAGAAGCGCAGGAGATTATCGAGCAATACCGCGCCAACTATCCCGGCGTGCAGGACTACCTCGACACCACCATCGAGTTTGCCCAGAAAAATGAATACGTCGAAACCATCGCCGGACGCCGCCGCTACATCCGCGACATCAACGCCCGCAACCAGATGGTCCGTTCTGGCGCAGAGCGCAATGCGATCAATGCCCCGATCCAGGGCACCGCCGCCGACATGATCAAAATCGCCATGATCGCCATCCAGAACATGCTCGAAGAGCGGAAGACCAAAACCAAACTCCTCCTCCAAGTGCACGACGAGCTCGTCTTCGACCTCGCCCTCGACGAAGCCGACCAGCTGATCCCCCTCATTGAAGAAAAAATGAAATCCGCCATCCCCATGGAAATCCCGATCCTAGTCGAAAGCGGAACCGGAACCAACTGGTTGGAAGCGCACTAAGAAAAATGGACTGCAAGCTCGAAAAGCAATTCAGGGAACGCGCCGTTGAACTCGGAAACTCCGGCGATCCGAATATGTTGCCTGAGTTGATCTAGCTGACTCGCTCCCCCGCCGCCAATGTGCGGCGACTCGCGGCGTCGGCCATCAGGAAACTTGCTGGATTGGCGAATGGGGAAAAGGCTGTCTCCGCTCTCGTTCCGATGCTCCGCGACGCCAAGCCGCAGGTGAGACAATATGCCGTGAAAGCGCTTAAAGCATACGGAACGGCTTCGAAGTGTGCCCTATCCGATTTGCGCGATTTGGCAATCAGCCCGGTTGAACCCGAATACAATAATCGCGATGCAAAACTGGCGGTTGAAACAATTGAGGAAGCATTGCGTATCGCAGAGAAGCAAGCGGTTCACTGTTGCCAGCGCTGCGGCGTCGAGCTGGAGGCCGATGAGTTTGCCCGTTCGCAAAAAGCGTTTCAGCGCCCCTTCTGCGCTTACTGCTTCGATGAAGTTTTTCTGGAACGCCGCAACTTTGAAACCAAAGGCGAGCTGCAAAAGAAGATCCGCTCTAAGGATGGAACCTGGGTGCAGTCCGGTGGCGAACGCCTGATTGCCGAAATACTTGCTGAAGAAAACATCCGCTATCGCTACGACGAACGCTTTCGCATCCTCGATGGCTACGCCATCCGGCCCGATTTCTACCTCCCCGAATTCGACATCTACATCGAATACTGGGGCATGACCACCGCCGACTATAAAATCGGCATGCTCAAGAAACAGCAACTCTATCAGCAGCAAGGCAAGCGCCTCATTTCGCTCTACCCCGAAGACCAACCCCGCATGAAGTCCGTGCTGATGACCAAGTTGGAGCAGTATCGGTGACTTCTCCGTCAACTACACAGGTTCAAGAAATGAAAATCGCACGAGAAATAAGTCCATCTGTAAAACTTCCTGAGGATTTAACTGCCAAAGTATGGCATTATATGGACTTCTGGAAATTCGAATCCCTTCTACAAAACCGATGCATCTATTGTTGTCGGTCAGATCTATTCACAAGCGATCAATATGAGGGCAGGTTTTCGCAACGCCAAAAAGACGCACGCAACAAATGGCTTGAACGAAAAGGTTGCCCAGAGCTGGTTGCCCAGCACGATAAGCGCGATGAAAAAAATAGAAAAAAAGTTTTCATCAATTGCTGGTGCATGAGTGATTACGACCTCGACCTCATGTGGAAATCATACACAAGTAGCACCGAGGACTCTATCGCAATCCAAAGCACAGTCGAAAGATTGATTAAGGTTGCGGACGATGCAGAAGAAAGGCCTCTTGACATAAGCACCGTTACCTATTTTAGGCGCACAGAAGGGCAGTTTGTTGAAGAAATGGGAATACTAAATCCTTTCATCCACAAAGATGTATACTTCGAATTGGATCAGGAAATTCGCATTCTCTATTGGCCTAACATAGGAGAACCGATTCCCGAAGGCTTAAGCATTTCAGTTGACCTTAACACTCTAATCAAAAGAATCGTCCCTAATCCACATTGCTCATCTAAATCGATTGAAAAAATCCGCAAGCTTGCAAAGAATGCAGGATTATACGATGGCATTATCAGCTCCTCTCGATATTGTGCCCCTATTCAGTCCGATACCACGAATTAGCCTATAAGCCTCCTGTTAGCGCATCAATTGCATTTGGTGCCTGTTTTCAGAAAGAAAGACTAGATATATGATAGGCGTTCCCAAAGTCCGCCAGTCCTATAGAACGCGACACAGCTTTATGCGTCTCCATTCTGCATGCACCCTTGACACACCCACCCATTAAACCCATATATACCCATATGAAAACGACGTTAAATATTGATGATCAGATTATGGCGGAAGCGGCTCGTTTGACGGGGATTAAGGAAAAAACAACGCTGGTGCGAAAGGGGCTTGAAGCGTTGATTGCTCAGGAAAGCAGCCGTCGGCTTGCGGCATTGGGCGGAACGGAAAAGGATCTTAAACCGATACCGCGCAGTCGGAGCGCGGCCTAATGGTTCTGGTTGATACCTCTATTTGGATCGACCACCTTAATTCGGGCAACAAACAACTCACCGAACTCCTTCATGGCGGCAAAGCTGCCATTCATCCTTTCATTATCGGCGAACTGGCTTGCGGAAACCTGAAAAACCGCAAAGAGATCATTTCTCTGCTGCATGCCCTGCCCCACATCAAAAAAGCTGATGACGATGAAATCCTCTTTTTCATTGAGAAACATAAACTGATGGGACAAGGCATTGGTTTGATTGATATTCATCTACTCGCTTCCTGCAAGTTGGAAAAAGTCAAACTGCTTACTCGGGATAAACGATTGAAACAGGCAGGTCAAAAACTGAATCTAATAGCTAACTGACCCATTTAGCTTCTCAAAATAAATTGATCACAGTTTCGGGGTCAGGAATGCAGACTGAATGCGTTATAAAGGAGACCAACCTTTCAGGAGCAAAAATGGCTAAACCGAACTATTCATACGAGAAACGTCAGAAAGAGATCGCGAAGAAGAAAAAGAAGGAAGCAAAACGCCTGCGTAAACAGGGCGGAAATAATTCCGCAGAACAGGAAACTCCAAAGCAACCTGAGTAAATGCAGTGAAAAAAAAGCTATCCGCTCGCATACCCATTTATCTGTCTGCCTTCGGCTTTCCAGGGCTTGGACAATTTATGCAGAAACGCTGGCTGGCAGGTCTTCTGTTCACGACAATCTTTCTGGTAGGCTTTTTCTGGATCATCATCATAGCCGTTCATAATATTATTGAACTCTATTCCATGGCGTTCAGCTCCGACCTGTCTTATGAGCCCATGCCCATTCCTCTGACGGCTTTTGTTGAACCATTGATCATTGTAGCCATTTCTTATTTCATCAGTCTATTCGACGTTTTTCTTGCGCAGCAGAAAATTGCAACTCGTCTACATGAAGAAGAATTTTTAAAGGCCCATGAAACCGCCGATTGATGATGCGTACGAAGCGGTGTTTGACCGGTATGGCAAACAGCGCTGGTGGCCGGCGGAAACGCAATTCGAAATGATGCTCGGGGCCATCCTTACGCAGAACACGGCATGGACCAATGTGGAGAAGGCGCTTTCCAATCTTCGGAAAAACGATGCCCTCAACTTCCAATCCTTGGAAAAAGCTTCGCGGGAACAGATTGCTGAATGGATTCGACCGGCAGGATATTTCAATCAGAAATCCGGCTATATCAAATCAATGATCGAAACGATTCGTGATCGGTTTGATGGATCGCTCGATCAACTGTTTTCCCTTGAAACGTCCAAGCTTCGGAAAGAGCTGCTCTCGTGGAAAGGCATTGGGCCGGAAACCGCCGATTCGATTATTTTGTATGCGGCCAAACACCCGGTCTTTGTGGTGGATGCCTACACGAAACGCATCTGCTCTCGGCATGGGTGGATTGACGAAAAAGCGACCTATGATGCTGTGGCTAAACTCTTCACCGACAACCTTACCTCAGATGTTCAGCTCTTCAACGAATACCACGCGCTGATCGTCCGGGTCTGCAAAGACCACTGCAACTCCAAACCAAAGTGCGAAGGTTGCCCATTGGAATCTTTTTTGCCCGCAGATGAACGCAGATAGACACAGATTTTTTTGTCTGTGTTATCTGCGGGATAAAACTACGCGTCGAGCTTTTGTTTGAGCATCTGCATGACGGCGCCGGGATTGGCTTTACCGCGGCTGGCCTTCATCACCTGCCCCATCAGGAAATTGATGGAAGCCGGGTTGCCGGCTTTATATTCTTCGACCGGTTTCGGGTTGTTAGCGATGGCTTCGTCGGCCCAGCCTTCGAGCGCGGAGTCGTCCGAAACCTGTGCCAGCCCTTTGGCTTCCATAATTGCTGCTGGGTCGCCACCTTCATTAAAGATGGTTTCGAAGATCTGTTTTCCGCCACCGGTGCTGATGGCTTTCGCATCGATCAGCGCGATGATTTCTGCCAGCTTTTGCGGCGTGACTTTGCTATCAGCAATCGACAGTCCCTGCTCAGAAAGCAGACGCAGCATTTCGCCCATAATGAAGTTGGAAACCGCTTTGGCATTTTTGGTGTGCTTCATGGTTTCTTCAAACCAGTCGGAAACATCCATGGAAGCGGTCAGCACACCGGCGTCGTATTCCGGCAACCCCAGCTGCTCGACATAACGCACCCGGCGCTGAGCCGGCATTTCCGGCAGTTCGGAGCGCCACTGCTCAACCTGTTCTTTTGACACCTTCACCGGCATCAAGTCAGGCTCCGGGAAATAGCGATAGTCGTGCGCATTTTCTTTGGTGCGCTGCGTGAAAGTTTCGCCGCGATCCGGGTTATAGCCGCGCGTTTCCTGCACCACGGTTCCTCCGGATTCCAGCACGGAAATCTGACGATCAATTTCGTATTCGATGGCATCCTGAATGAAGGCGAACGAGTTCATGTTTTTGATTTCGACCTTTGCGCCGAGTTCCTTCTGACCGACCGGTTTCACGGAAACATTCACGTCGGAACGCATCTGCCCCTTTTCCTGGTCGCAGTTGGAGATTCCGCCGTACTGCATCACCTGCTTTACGTGGGTCATATAGGCCAGCGCATCGGAGGCAGAACTCATGCACGGATCAGAAACGATTTCCATCAGCGCGGTTCCGGCGCGGTTATAGTCCACCAGACTGGCACCAGCCACATGGGTATTTTTTGCGGCATTTTCTTCCTGATGAATGCGTTCAAGCGTGAAGGTTTTCATTTCGCCTTCCACCTCAACCGTAACTTCACCGCCCAGACAGAGCGGTTCATCGGCCTGTGTGATCTGGTAGTTTTTAGCCATGTCCGGATAAAAATAGTTTTTGCGGTCCCATTTACTGTAAGGGTTGATTTCGCATCCCAACAGCAGGCCGGCTTTGCAAATCAGTTCGATGGCCTTTTCGTTCATCACCGGCAGTGCCCCGGGATAGCCCAGACACGTCGGACAAACGTGGGTGTTCGGTTCCGCGCCGTATTCATATTTACAGGAGCAGAACATTTTCGTGTTCGTCTTCTGCATCACGTGTGTTTCAAGGCCAATGGTTGCTTCGTATTTCATGATTCGTAATCCGTAATTCGTAACAATTAAAGTGACGGGTGCCGTTTGTGCCATTCGGTGGATTGCTCGTAGGCGTGGCCCACTTTCAGAATGGTTTCTTCCTGGAAGTCGTCACCGATAATCTGAAGACCGATCGGCATGCCGTTGGATGCAAAGCCGCAGGGCAAAGACAGCGCGCAGTTACCTGCCAGATTCGTCGGTGTGGTGAGAATGTCGTCCAGATACATCTTCAACGGGTCAGCCGTCTTCTCCCCTTTCTTATAAGCGGGGGTAGGAGTAACCGGTGCGAGAATGGCATCGCATTTTTTAAAGGCTTCCGTGAAATCGTTACGGATCAGCGTACGGACCTTCTGCGCCTTTTTATAGTAGGCATCGTAGTAACCGCTGCTCAGCACATAGGTGCCGAGAATGATGCGGCGTTTTACTTCCTGACCGAATCCGGCGGAACGGGTTTTTGCGTAGAGATCGGCTGGATCTTTTCCGTCGACCCGCATGCCGTATCGAATACCGTCGAAACGGGCCAGATTGGCGGAAGCTTCAGCAGTCGCAATGATGTAGTACACAGCAATAGCGTATTTGGCATTCGGCAGGCTGACGTCCACTATTTCAGCACCGAGACTTTTGCAATGCTCAACGGCATCGCGGACGGATTTTTCAACTTCCGGATCCATGCCTTCCACAAAAAATTCCTTTGGCAGGCCCAGCTTCATGCCGGCCAGCGAGGTATCAGTGCTTAATTCTTTTCCAAAGGCTGGAACTTCGATCTCAATGGACGAGGAATCCATGGCATCGTGACCGCAGAGGGTTTCGAGCAGAATCGCGGAGTCCTTCACGGTTTTGGTAATCGGCCCGATCTGATCGAGCGATGAGGCAAAGGCGGTGAGTCCATAACGGGAAACGCGGCCATAGGTCGGCTTCACACCAACACATCCGCAAAAGGCGGCGGGTTGACGAATGGAACCACCGGTATCGGAACCGAGTGAAGCAATGGCTTCGTCGGCCGCAACGCAGGCGGCCGAACCACCGGACGAACCGCCGGGAACGTGATCGAGGTTCCAGGGATTGGAAGTTTTGCCCAGCGCCGCATTCTCGGTGCTGGAGCCCATGGCAAATTCGTCCATATTCACGCGGCCGAGCAGAATCGCCCCGGCTTCGCGTAATTTTGAAATGACGGTCGCGTCGTAGGGCGCAACATAGCCTTCGAGAATTTTTGAAGAACAGGTGCAGGGTTGTCCTTTCACATTGAGCAGGTCTTTAATCGCCACCGGAATTCCAAGCATTGGAAGCGAGGAGCCTGCCACTCGTTTTTCGTCGGCCGCTTTGGCCTGCGCCAGTGCATCTTCACGGTCGATTGTCAGATAGGCCCCGACGTTGCCGTCGTTGGCATCAATGGAAGCAAGTACATCGTTGACGATGTCAACCGAAGTACAGTCACCGGAAGCGAGCTTCTCGGAGAGTTCAGATATAGTACATTTATTTAAATCAGCCATGGGATTCCTACTGGTCGATGATTTTGGGGACACGGACATGACCATCGGTCGCGGAGGGGAAGTTTGCAATGACATCGTCGTGATTCAGACTGGTGCCGACTTCGTCCTTGCGCAGGACGTTATAAACCGGGATCGCGTGGGCCGTCGGCTCGACATTGGAGACATCCAGTTCGTTCAGTTGCTCGACATAGTGCAGTACCTGATCGAGCTGCCCCTGAAAAAGCGTTGTTTCTTCATCTGTCAGATCGATGCACGCGAGCTTTGCGACATAGCCGACATCCATACCTTCATGTGTTTCGGACATTTCTTTTCCTCAATTTCCAAAAATAAAGCCCGCAGTATAAATAAACTGCGGGCTCGCGCAACTTCCAAGGGTTGGAAGATTTATTCTCCGTAGGCCTTCTCGAGCATTGTTTCAGTTAAAACGTACGGATATACCTGCTGAACAAAGTCGATAATTTCCGCTTCGTATTCCGTTCCTTCCGCTTCGCGTTCGCCCTGCACAGCGATGTAGGCCCAGCGGTTGGCTTTACTGCGCACCACACGGTCCCAGGCGAGCCAAAACATGCGGGAATAATGCGAGGCCGTTTCCCGATCCTGCCCCACAAACCAATAGGCGTAGAAGGAATAGTATGGTACCTCGCCTTCAGCGGTCCGGAATGTGCGGGAGGTTTTAATGACACGAACCGTCAGAGGATCACGCCCTTCCAGCGGAACTTTGAGATTATATTCGCCATCGAGACTATTGCCCTGCCCCTTCAAACAACGCTGCGGACGGTGAATGGAGTCACGGGCCGTGCCCGATAAGACGATGGAAGTGAATAACCGCGTGCCAGCGGCATTGGTGAAAGCGGATTTTACAAACTCGGTATCATCGGGAAGCTGTTCTTTTTCAGCCCGGGCCATGTTGTACAACTTGCCACCGCAGACCGGACAGATATCCGGAAATTCCAGATCATTGATATAGAATGATGCATCCTTGTAGCCCTCTGCACAGAGATCCGGGTTATGACAGAATTTGAGCTGATTTCCATGCCACCCCTCTACATCTTCAGGAAGCTCCATCTTAACTCCGGGTACGAAGTCAAACTTTACGTCCGTGGTGAAAGCCAATGCCACTATAGAAAGCAGCATCAGAACGACAATCGTTATGAATGGTTTAAATAGGCTTTTTTCCATGTCTTGAAAAGCTCCCGGTAATTAATATCAAGTAGTTTTCCGAAACCGACCATCAAACTGATCGCCACGGTGAACAGAACGTATCCAGACCAGTCATGGTGCAATCCAGCACCGAATTTTTGGCCGGTGGTAACGGAGACAAGGGCAATTGAAATGATGCGCCCGATATTTCCCGCCACTGCGATCGGAATCGATGCTAGAAACAACACCCATTTTTTCACTAAGGTTTTCTGCGTATAATAGGCGTAAACCGCCGACAGGGCCGTCATTGCGAGCAGCGACCGCAGACCGGAGCAGGCAGCCTCAACATTCAAATCGAAAAAAGGCGAGCGCAACATGGTTCCTACACGAGTGCATTCGATTCCCATTCCGTCAATAACAGTATATCCCGCAGTGGTTGCAATGCGTTGCAACGGTCCGGAGAGTGCATCCAGAAAGTTCAGAGGAACACAAAATATTAAATAGGAACATGGGAAAATAAGAAGCTTTGCCACTTTCCATCCGTAAAAATAGAACGGGATACCCCAGATCAGAAATATCAGAGCCATCAACGAAATACGCGTTTGTTGCATCTTAGCTCCCAGCCAATGCATAGCCAACGCCATCACAATAACAGCCAGTCCCCATTTACAAACCTGCTTCGGTGCCGCAAAGAACTCTTTCTGTTTAGACCAAATTACCCACAGGCTCACGAAAGGAATTAGGTACCCATGCGAATAGTCAGCACCAAATGAAATTTTATCGCTCCAACGGGAAATCATCCAAGAGAAAGCCGACCTGTTTCCAACATTGTCCACCGTATTCCCATAGAGATGGAACAATATAAAAAGAAATCCAATGATAACGGATACAAAGCCGATATTCATCAGTTCGCTTTTAGATAACGCTCCAAGGCGCCAGCGGTCGCTCCAGATCAAGGCATTGCTGGTTTTTACATCTTCCATAATCAAATTATCCATTAATTCCGCAAAAGACGTATTTTGTATCAAAGCGATCCTGAAATTTCAAGAACGGTTCAACATGGGTGTTGCATGTGAACAGTGACGGCAAAAAACAAAGAGCCACCCAACCGAGCGGCTCTATGGACATAAAATCACTTCTACAGCACTGCTAAAGAGTCAGACCGTTATACCCGGAAATAAAAGAAGTAACCCTATCTTTCAGAGGATTGACTCCCCCGCATTCATCGCTTTCAATATTGATCGGCATTTGCGGATCGTGAAGCGACTTGCGAACTAGAATCCAGCCGCCGGGTGTCGTCACATGTACGCCCTCGAAATTATTCGGCGTCAGCGACCAACCCTCCTGCTGCTCAACAAAGGCTGAGAATCCTTCAAGCACGGTATCAGCATAGGCTGAAAAATCGTCCACCAGAATCTGCGGACGGAATTCAATGGCTTCGGCCGGTTCGGGCAGTTCGGCAATAAGTTCGTCGACGGTGCCTCCGCCCGCCGCTTTGAGCTGCGCAATCTTGATCAGGATTTTGGCAATCTGATAGGCGCCGTCGTCGAGGAAATAGTTTTCCTTCAGCGCACCGTGCCCGGAAGTTTCCAAGGCCAGGAAACTGGGTGTGCCGGTTTCGTTCAGGCGGATCGCTTCGTTGATCACGTTTTTATAGCCGCGCTGGAAACGATGATGCACCCCGCCCAGCTTTTCCTCGATATACCACTTGAGTCCACTGGATGTGACCGAATCAGTAACGATCGTTGATCCAGGATGCTCGCCAAGCACAATCGTCGCCATCAGCGCAATGAATCGGTTGCGATTAATCGGTTTGCCGTTTTTGTCCACTGCTCCGGCACGGTCTACATCCGTATCGAAGATAATACCGAAGTCAGCACTGTTTTCCTTAACCGCGGAAATGATGGCATCCATCGCATCCTTATCTTCTGGGTTCGGAATGTGGTTCGGGAATGATCCGTCCGGATCGAGGAACTGACTTCCGGTTGTATCCGCACCGAGAGGGTTCAGTACTTTTTCAACAAAAAAGCCGCCGGCGCCGTTGCCGGCATCGACCACAATTTTTAATCCGTCCAGCGGGCGTTCGCTTCCGGCCCCTTCGCGAATGATCTGCACCAGATGATTCGAATAGTCATCCATCAAAGCAATCTTCCGAACGTTGGAAGTTTCCAAGGGTTGGATTTCGCCGGCTTCCGTAGCCAGCGTCAGGATTTCAGTGATATCCTGTTTACCCAGTCCGCCTTCGCGAGTGAAAAACTTTAATCCGTTGCGATTAAAAGGCAGATGACTGGCCGTCAGCATGATCGACCCGTCGTAACCGTGGTTTTCAAATACGGTCGACATAAACATGGCCGGTGTGGAAGAGAGTCCGCTGTCGAAAACCGCACAGCCCCCTTTTTCCAATCCTTGGAAAACGGCCGTTTTTATAGCTTCAGCAGAAAGCCGCGAGTCGGTGCCAACCGCCACGCTCAGCTCGGATTTACCGAGTTTCTTTTCCAACCATTGGAAAAAAGCATAGCCGATTGTTCGCGCAATCTCGGGAGTCAGATTAACCGCTTCGCCTTCCACGCCTTCAAGCGCAATGCCGCGCACATCGCTGCCGTTCTGTAGTTTAAAATAGGTGTCCATCGTTCGTTCCTTTCGTAGGTGGTCAAAAATAAAAAAGCCGAAAGTCAAAGGTCGTAGTAACCTCAGACTTTCGACCTTTGACGTTCAGACCTTAGACCGGTTTAGCCCAGCAGATCTTTGGCAACGTTGTAAACGTTTTCGGGGGTGAAACCGAATTTTTCTGCAAGTACGCCGCCCGGTGCTGAAGCACCGAAGGTATCTTTACATACAGTTGCCCCGCAGCGTCCGATATATTTTTCCCATCCGAAGGAGGTGCCAGCTTCAATCACCATGCGCTTGGTGCATCCGTCGGCCATCACTTCGCTCTGATAGGCTTCATCCTGCGCTTCGAAGATTTCGCGGGAAGGCATGGCGACCACGCGGACATTCGTGCCTTCAGCAGCAAGCTGTTCAGCAGCATCGATCGTAGTTTTCACTTCAGACCCCGTGGCAATCATCAGCAGGTCGGGTTGCCCTTCTCCGCTTTGGAAGATTGTATAGGCTCCTTTCGCGAGCTGACCATCTATGTTGTATTTTGTGCGATCAAGCACTTCAAGGTTCTGACGCGTCAGGCATAGCACGCTCGGTCCGCTGGTGTTTCTCAGTGCCGCTTCCCAGGCGCATCCGGTTTCTTTCGGATCGCTCGGACGGAAAACGGTTACGTTAGGCATCATACGCAAGCTGGCGATCGTTTCGATCGGCTGATGAGTCGGACCATCTTCACCCACCCAGAAGCTATCGTGCGTCAGAACATAGATGACCGGCAGGTTCATCAGTGCAGCCACGCGGAGCGTCGGGCGAACGTAATCGGCGAAAACGAGGAACGTGGCTCCGTAAACACGGAATCCGCCGTGTACCTGAACGCCGTTCATGATGGCTCCCATTCCGATTTCGCGGACGCCATAGTGGAAGTTACGTCCGTCAAAAGCGTCTTTTCCGATATCAGTGTAGTCGTTGAGATGGGTCATGTTCGAGCCGGCGAGGTCGGCCGAGCCACCCACGAGGAAGGGCAGCTCTTTGGCAAGCTCCTGCAGCACATTTCCTGAAGCAACTCGTGTGGCAAGTGCTTTGTCGAAGACAGGCATTTTGTCCGCAAGGTCAGCAGGAATTTCCTGATTCATGTGCACATCCCACTGAGCGGCGAGCGCTGCGTTTTCCGTGCGCCATGCGGCGAAGTCTGTATTCCAAGCGGCTTCTGCCTTCTTCATTTCTTCGAGGCGGGCCGCGAAGAGGTCACGAACGTCTTGCGGAACGAAGAATTTGTCTTCGGGCATTCCGAGCGCTTTTTTCGTGAGAAGTACTTCTTCTTCACCAAGCGGGGCACCGTGACAACCGTGGGTACCCTCTTTGTTCGGAGAACCAAACCCGATTTTGGTTTGGCAGACGATGAAGGAAGGCTTTTCCGTTTCCGCCTTTGCGGCTTCAATGGCGGCCTGAATTTCTTCATAATTGTGTCCGTCAATGCGTTGGACCTGCCATCCGTAGGCTTCCATGCGCTTGTCGACATCGTCGGTATAGGTGATTCGAACATCGCCTTCAATGGAGATGAAGTTTTCATCGTAGAACACAACCATTTTATTTAGGCCGTGGTTGCCGGCGAGGGAGAAGACTTCGTTGGAGATGCCTTCTTCCAGTTCGCCTTCTGAGCAGAAGACGTAGGTGTTATGATCAACGATTTTTTTGGATTCGGTGTTAAAGCGTGCCGCGAGCATTTCTTCAGCAATCGCCATTCCAACGCCGCTACCAGCACCCTGACCGAGCGGGCCGGTGGTGGTTTCCACACCGATGGTGTGGCCGTATTCGGGGTGACCGGCGGTTTTGCTGTCCCACTGGCGGAAGTTCATGAGTTCTTCCATCGGAAGATCGTAGCCGGAGAGATGCAGGAGCGAGTAGATCAGCATCGAACCATGTCCGCAGGAAAGGACGAAGCGGTCGCGGTCGACCCACTGCGGGTTTTCCGGGTTGTGTTTAAGATACTGTGTCCAGAGCACAGCAGCGACATCAGCCATCCCCATCGGCATGCCCGGGTGTCCTGAATTAGCGGCCTGTACGCCGTCCATCGAGAGTCCACGAATTGTGTTTGCTACAAGTTTAAGGTCCATTTCAATTTCCTTGGGTTAACTTCCCTATGTTCAAAAGAGCGGCGACATTTCCAGATTCATGCGCGCCCCACCACTTAATAATTTCTAAAAACCGATCTGTTCCAGCAGATATCCCTTATGCTTTACAAATCTTTCTCCATTTAGCCAATGCGGTCTTCCAGGCCTCGGAATTTTCCGGTTCGAATTCGCGCGTTTCTTCAGCAAAGGAATTTCGGATAATTTCGCGCCCTTCCGCCAGCGATTTAATATCGCCCATCGCAAGCATCTGCATAATCAGGTTTCCGGTGGCGGTTGCTTCCGTTGGCCCGGTGATGACTTTGCGGTCGAGCGCATTGGATGCCAGCTGGTCCAGCAGGATATCCTTACAGCCCCCGCCGACAATGTGAAGTGTTTCGTAGGTTCGGCCGGTTACGGTTTCCAATGATTGGAATACATCCGCATACAGTAGCGCCAGACCTTCGTAAGCCGCGCGCAGGATTTGAGCATGTGTTTCCGGGCATCCCTGACCGGTGCGTTCACAATAGTCCTGAATTCGTTTGGGCATATCACCGGGTGCAATGAACGTTTCATCGCTTGGATCAACACAATATTCAAACGGTTTGGCTTCAAGCGCCATGTGTTCCATGGCCTGCCAGGAATAGTCACATCCCTGCTCATTCCAGTTCCGTCGAAGTTCCTGGGTCATCCAGAGTCCAGAAAGACTCTTCAGAAACCGAACGGTATCGCAGACGCCAACTTCATTGGTAAAGTTAGCTTTCTGCACAGCTTCCGTAATCACCGGTTCCGTCAGTTCGGTTCCGAGCAGCGACCAGGTTCCGGAGCTGAGGAAAGCACACTGTTCCCCTTCTTTAACGGGAACTGCGGCAAATGCACTGGCTGTATCGTGTCCACCAACAGAAACAACCGGAAGGCCGTCAGTTTCGCCAAGCACAGTGCCCGGATCAACCAGATCAGGCAAAATATCTGTGCGAATATTCAGTTTTTCAAGCAGATCATAAGCCCAGTCTTTGGTCGCCGGATTGTAGAACTGCGACGTACTGGCAATACTGCGCTCCGCCACCATATTACCCGTCAGCCAGTAGCCCAGCAGGTCTGGAGAAAACAGCAGTTTTTTTGCACTGCGGTATTGGAAAGAATCTTCCAGAGAAAGAGACATCAGCTGATAAAGCGTATTCAGTTCCATGAACTGAAGGCCGGTTTGCGCAAAGACCTCGTCCTTTGAAACCTTTTCGAACACCTTTTCAAACATGCCGGCGGTACGGCTGTCACGATAATTAACCGGATTACGAAGCAGTTTACCATCTTCATCAAACAGGCCGAAATCGACTCCCCATGTGTCAACGCCCATGGACACGAGGCCATCGCCGAATTCTTTTTTCGCGAGAGCAATGCCTTCTTTGATGTTGCGGTACAGATGGACAAAATCCCAATGGAGTGTCCCGCGAACCTCGGTCGGACCGTTCCAGAAACGGTTCATTTCTTTCAGTGTCAGTTTGCCGTTATCCAGCGAGCCAACGATAGTGCGTCCGCTCGATGCCCCCAGGTCCACTGCTAAATAATGCTTTGCCATTGTAACCCCCATATTCTCAGTTAATTTGCAACGCCCACTTTGCAATAATCACCTCGGCAATTAAAGCTTCCATGAAGCATTTATCCCCCATACATATCTTCATAGTCTTCGCAGGCCGCCTTGATCACGTCCCTGGCCCGGGAAGCGTCATAGCGTTCGACGATTTTTACATCTGCACCACGACTCGGTGTAGACTTATACGTCTCAAAGTAGTGATAAAGCCTGTCGATCAGAGCTTTCGGCACCTGATCAATATCATTCACATCTGCCCAGAATCGGTCTTCGTGCAGCACGGCAATGATCTTGTCATCCGCAAAGCCGGCATCCACCATCTGCACCCCGCCAATCACCCGGGCGCGCAGAATGACCTCGCCCCGGTTGATCGGCCGTTCGGTTATCACACAGATATCGAGCGGATCCCCATCGCCATGCTCAGACTTCGGCGACATCGCCTGCACTCGCGTACCGCAATAGGTACGCGGCACAAAACCATACAGCATCGGCGGCATTGACGAAGTGAGCTGCGGCCGATCGACCCGCAAATATCCGGTGGCTTTATCCACCTCATATTTAACGGCGTCGAACGGCGTCATCTCAATATAGGCATTCACCACATCGGGCGCATTACTGCCAAGACCAAGGCCGTGCCAAGGATGCGGCCGCCAGCGATAGAATGTTTTCGGGAATGCCATAATTCAATCCTAGATGGACGGCGCGTTAGCGAGCAGATACTTCTCTGCTTCCGGACTCCACAGGCCGTTATGTTTTTCCACGATTTCCGCGAGACCCTGATAGAGGTCGCCTTCCATGCTCTTTAGATCGTCCAGCGCAACCAGCGGCATGCTGATGTTGTTGTAAACGAGCTTTTTGCCGCCCGGAATATTCGGGAGGTTCAGCGTGGTTTCAATCACCGCATCCAGACCGCCGATGTGCGTCAGCATGGTCGATGGATTCAGTTTGCCTTCCGCCATCAGCTTCAGCGATTCAATCATGTCGTCGGTGTTACCACCGCTGGTTCCAACCACGTGCGTTGCTGCGTAGTGGACGTTGTAGAAGTTGAATTCCGCCGCAAAGCTCGGATCGGTTGGGCCTGCAAAGAAGTTCAGACAGCCGTCAAAAGCGAGGAGTTTATCGGCCTGCTCAACAACCGGACGAACCGGTGCATATACAAACACATCGTTGAAGCCTTCGCCTTTCGGAGTGAGCGACTTGAGATAATCAATGCCCTTGCCTTCTTCAGCGGTATTCACATAGACCAGCTCAACGCCATTGGCTTTAGCTTCTTCCACCGTGTAAATTGAAGCGGCACGTTCCAGACGGGCGTTGTCGATATCAGTTACTACCAGCAATCCCGGCTTGCGGTCACAGTGCATGGCATAGTCAATCGCACCGAGGCCCATCGGACCAACGCCAGCCAACAGCGCCATGGCGCCACCTTCGACAATGCCCATTTCATGAACATAGCTGCCCGGTTTGGTGTGGTAGTTCGCGTGAAATCCGCCCACAACGCACGACATCGGTTCCGCCAGGGAACCCATATAGTAGGAGTCACCCTGGTAGTCGAGCAGGCAGTCGTGTTCCATCACTTCGGCAGGGATGATCACATATTGTGAGTCACCGCCGATAAACTGGTAGGAATATCCCGGAGCCGACAGAATGCCCACCGGGCCGCCTTCATAGTTGAGGGCCGGCTGGATGGAAAATTTATTGCCTGCACTGAACTGGTCCGCCCATTTGGAGCCCACTTCCACAATTTCGCCACAGAATTCATGGCCCATAATGATCGGATTTTCCGCCACGTCGTTCGGGACACGTTTATGTTTGATGCCCTGCGATGACGATTTATAGGACGACATGCAGATGGAGTCGGAAATAATTTTCGCGAGAATCTCATCTTCTTTGATGGCCGGAAGTTCGAACTCTTCCAGACGCAAATCTTTTTCGCCGTACATTCTTACTGCTTTAGTTTTCATGTTTTATCCTCCGGATAAAGTTTTCAGTTAATCGTTAATGTTCGTTTTATTTAACTCAGTTAAGCATGACCTGTCCACCGGTAACGGGGATGGCCTGGCCGGTTTCGTATTTCTGTTCCACGGAATAGAGAATTGCTTTTGTGACGTCATCGCCATCGCAACCACGGTTCATCGGAACCTGTGCTTCGTAGAAACTTTTCACATCTTCAACCGTTTTAGCACCGGGCACTTTGCCCGTATTCAGATACTGAACAAACAGTCCACGATCCGGATCGCTCCAGAGCGGACCATCGAAAAAGTTACCCGGACAAACCGTATTCACCTTCGTGTTATCGGTCACCAGCTCTTTGGCGAAACTCTGCACGAGACCGACAGAACCGAATTTGGAACCGGCATAAGCACCGTTTTTATTGGAACCTTCCAAGGCTGACTTGGAACTGACGGTAACAATGTCGGTGAAGTATTTGCCCGTCGGTTTGTTCATGGCTTCCATGATTGGAGCAACATGCTTCGTGCAAAGGAAGAAGCCGATATAGTTTACGTCGGTCACGAACTCAAAATCTTTGAGCGACATTTCCTTCACGCTGCCCGCTTTCAGGACGCCGGCATTGCTGACAAACAGATCGATGCCACCGACGGTATCCACCACTTCGCCAACCATCTTCAGCACGGACTCTTCGTCTGTCACATTAACCGCAACACCGAAAGCGACGGTGCGTCCGGCTTCTTTGTTGAGGTTGTCAGCCAAACGGTTAGCACCATCGACATTCATGTCAGCAATAAAGACGAGTGCGCCTTCGGCAATCAGCGAACGCACAATGCCTTCACCAAATCCCTGCGCTCCGCCGGTAACCACGCATACTTTATTATTGATCACGCCGGCACGGCCCTTAACTTTCCGAGCATTGGAAGTTCCGTTCAGTGCGTCATCATAATCTTCGCCCAGCAGAAATCCGCCGACGCCTTCAACCATGACCGAGCGTGTGCCCATAGTGAATTTTTCCGCCAGCTCAGCTGCTGTACACGTCAGTTCAGGCTGTTCGATCGTTTCACGGGTGATAACAATATCGCCCTTCTCCCCGTCAAATGACAGGCCTCTCAATTGAGGTGCAATTCCAAGTGTCTTCATATTAATTCAACCGCCTTTTCGGGTTTAGTGTGGTCCATACGTTTTCCAATATCCGCATACTTGGCTAAACGTTCATCCAGGCTCATCGAGGCCATCGGATTTTCCGGACTGAACAACGCAAGTTTCGGATCCTGCGCCGCCAGTTTTTCGTGGGCAATCAGCGCCCAGGCCGCATCGGCCAAATGTTCAAATTCCGGTTCGAGCAGAATCGGGCAGTTGAACGACTGCCGCGAACTGTTGATGTCTACGCCGCTGATTTCCATCAGGCCGTTTTCCTTGCACAGCTTTTGCAGACGAGCCAGCTGCTCCCGTGTGTTGCGCGGAGGCATATACGTGATCGCCTGAAAACCGATCTTCGCCAGTTCAGGAATCAGGTCATCCAGAAAATCATCTTCAAATTTTTCAGCTTTCTTATCTCCGGTTGGCGATTCGCCCACATCGCCCAGATAGGCATACGCCGGAATGGCGCCGATTTCATTGGCGAATTCAACCGCCTTATACACCGTCATACATTCTTCATAGCTCGACTGCAGGAAGAACTCCGGTACGAGCGACGATTTAAATGCACCCAGCAGGTCATAGGCATAATGCGGGTTATAGACTTCCAGCAAAACATCCCGCAGACTTCCAGACAGTGGAATTTTCAACTGGTTTTCCACGAAATCAACCAAAGGCTGCCCTTTGCCGCACTTTTCAATCAGCTTGAGAGAAAGCGCATAAAGAATGTGACGTTCGGTAATCGATCCACCGTTTGCCGCCTGAGAAATCGGCACGACATCTTCATCAAAGTCCAGCAACGGAGCACCGCGCTCCTCCAGTACCCGATTCAGTTTTTCCACTTCCTTCCGGTCGCGGCGAATGCGGGCCTCGTGAATCGGTTTCAGGAAATTTTCCATAGCCTGGAACTTATCGGCCGGAATTCCATGAAACGCAATATAGGTAATATTCGCTTCATCAGGGTTATTCGTTTTCCGCCCCTGCATGATGGTGTCATCCATGTTCACCCGGATTTCACAACCCGCTGTGCTGGCAATGTTCACCACCTTTGCGGCTTCAAGAAATTCAGCACAACCCGACACCGAATCGTGGTCCATAATGCCCACGGTCCGCAGGCCGGCTTCCGCCGCTTTCACCGCAATCATTGTCGGCGAATATGGACTGAAGGAATAACAGGAATGAACATGATTGTTCACTTCCTCGGTCTGCTTCACACCCTGTTTGCAGCGATCCTCACCCAGTTCACGAACCGCCGCGAGGCGGGCTCCGACTGTGGAGGCGTTTAAATCTTCATAACCCATGATTAAACCTTTGGTTTCGTGATGAGTGACGATTGAAACGTGATTACGCCTCAATCGTCACGCTTCACTCGTTACACACCCAGACGTGCGATGCGCTGCATCTCGCCGTTGGTGTAGTTGTGTTGAACCACATGACCTGGCAGCGGAACCACACGTTCGTGAATCGCGTCGATGATCCAGCTCGCCTGCGGGAAGTAATCCGTTTCCATTTCCGCAGCAGGTGAGATCCAGTTCTTCGCACCGATTACAACCGGCGGCGCATCGAGGTAGTCGAAGCACAGGTTGGTCAGGTTCGCCGCAATGTTGTGCAGGCAGGAGCCACGCTCAACCGAGTCGGAAGCCAGAACAACACGTCCGGTTTTCTTGATGGACTCAACCAGCTTGTCGTAGTTCAGCGGATTCACGAAACGAAGGTCGATCAGTTCGACATCCATGCCGTACTTCTCTTTCATTTCGTCGACCACTTTCATACCACTGTAGAGAACCGGGCCGAGGGTGATCAGCGTCAGATCTTTACCCTGTGTGCGTACTGCTGGTTCGCCTTCTTCGGTTTCGAAGTAGCCTTCCGGAACACCGGCTTTTTCGAACAGCTCGCCCACACCGTAGGTTTTCTGCGATTCGAAGAAGATCACCGGATCCGTTCCGGCCAGCGCCAGGTTCAACATGCCTTTGGCATCGTTGGTTGTTGCCGGATAGTACACTTTCAGACCCGGGATATGGTTAACCATAGCGGTCCAGTCCTGCGAGTGCTGAGCACCGTATTTGTTACCAACCGACACACGCAGCGTCAGCGGCATTTTCAGGATTCCGGCCGACATGGACTGCCACTTGGAAATCTGGTTGAAGATTTCGTCACCGGCGCGGCCCATGAAGTCGCAATACATCAGCTCAGCCACCACGCGGCCGCCGCTCAGGGCATACCCACAGGCGGTACCCACGATTCCGCCTTCGGAAATCGGAGAGTTGAACAGACGATGGTAAGGCAGCAATTCAGTCAGGCCATTGTAGCAGGCGAATGCACCACCCCAGTCGCGGTTTTCTTCACCGTAAGCGATCATGGTCGGGTCCGTTGTGAAACGGTGCGCCATGGCTTCGAAGATACCGTCGCGGTAGGTGTAGAGCTGGTTGGCTTTGTAAGGAGCACCATTTTCATCAAACGCATAACGCTGTTTGCGTTTCAGTTTTTTAACACGTGCATTGTCTTCCAGCTTTTCGAGCAGTTCCGGCTCACGGTCGTCAAACTTTTCAACCTTGCTGTTAGAGAACATCATGCCTTCGATCTGGTTGACGTCGGAATACGGGGAAACCGTTTCGTCGATGGAAAGCTTCATCGCTTTGGAAACCTTGGCAACCACCTTGGCTTTCAGCGCTTCCGCGTCGGCTTCCGTGAGAGCACCATTGCTGATGAGGTATTCACCGAAGTTGCGAACGCAATCCGCTTCTTCCCACATTTCCATTTCTTCTTTTGAACGATAGGAAGAGGCATCGGAAGGAGAGTGACCGGACATACGGTAGGTAATGATGTCGAGCAGAACCGGCCCCTTACCGTCTTCGAGGATCTTCTTCTTGCGTTCGGTTGCATCCGCAACGGCCAACGGGTTGTAACCGTCGACGCGCTCAGCGTGCATCTGGTCCGGGTTAACACCGGCACCGATACGGGCAGCAAACTTGTAGCTCATGGTTTCACCCACGGTCTGTCCACCCATGCCATACTGGTTGTTCATGATGTTGATCATTACGGGGGGATGTCCAAACTCTTTGTCCCAGAGTTCAACATACTGGTCCATCGCAGCCATCCAGATGCCTTCATACACCGGTCCGCAACCCATGGCTGCGTCACCGATGTTGGCAATCACGATACCCGGTTTGCGGTTGATCAGCTTGTTCATCGCAGAACCAACGGAGATGTCGGCAGAGCCGCCCACCAACGCATTGTTCGGCATGGAGCCGAAAGGAATAAAGAAGGCATGCATGGAGCCGCCGAGACCTTTGTTGATACCGGTCTGACGAGCAAAAATTTCCGCCAGTGTTCCGTAGAGGATGAAGTCCTGAGCCAGATCCTTGACACTATCCTGCGATCCGTCTTTAACAACGTTCAGTGTGGCGCCATCGAAGAAGTCTTCCATGATGGTGTTCAGTTTGTCGTCGTCCAGCTTATCGATGGCAGAAAGACATTTCGCCATGATTTCACCGTGTGAACGGTGCGAACCGAAAATGTAGTCATCGGTGTTGAGGTGAACAGACTGACCAACTGCGGCGGCTTCCTGACCGATAGACAAGTGAGCCGGTCCGGGGTGATTATATTCCATACCTTCGTAGGAACCCTGAACCTTAATCTGGTTCAGCATGGTTTCGAACTCACGGATGATGAGCATGTCGTAGTACATCTTAACGAGACGATCTTTACCGTATTTCTTCTCTTCCTTCTTGTAGTCCGATTTGTACTGGTTGATCGGAATCGATTTGAAGGTGACTTCCCCTGCTTTACGGGATTCTTCTGGACGTATTACTTGATCTTTAGGCATTGGTTTTCTCCTGATTAATTCTATTAAAACTGAAACATGGTTGAGCGGATAACTTCTCCAACGGTTGGATGCGGGAAGACAATTTCCTGAACGTCTTCAACGCGCAGACCAGACTCGATCAACGCGGCAGCCCCCCAGATAAATTCTGAACAATAAGCACCGAAGGCATGAACACCGAGCAGCGCACGGGTATCGGAGTCGATCACGACTTTTACTGAACCCGGCCCCTTCTTACCGTTCTCAGCCAGAAAACGTCCGCTCATAATCAATGGAAGTTGAGCAGATTCAACGTTATGCCCAGCTTCCTTCGCCTGTTCTTCGGTCATTCCGCAACCGGCAATTTCGGGGATGGAATAAACGGCCCACGGAATCGCGTTCGTACGGAAACAATCTTTCTTACCGAGAATCGTATTCAGCGCAACCTCACCCATGCGGGTGGCGGAGTGCGCGAGCTGCGACTTACCGGTCACATCGCCGATCGCATACACGTTCGGCAGATTCGTACGCATCTGATCGTCGGCTTTAATTCCGCGGCGATCAAAGTCCAGACCGGCTTCTTCAAAGCCCATGCCTGAAAGGTTCGGCGCACGACCGACCGACATCAGAACGATATCGGCGTTAACCGATTTTTCTTCGCCCGACTTCGTGGTGTATTTCACGTCGTGGCCATCAATAGCCGTTACGCGGCAGCCGAGATTGAAATTAACCTTACCCTTAAGGGCTTTACGGAAGGCCTGTGCTTGACCGTTGTCCATGAAGGGGATGATTTCGTCGAGCATTTCAATGATGTCGACCTTCACGCCGAGACTACTAAAGAAACTGGCGAACTCAACACCGATCACACCGCCGCCGATAACGGCCAACGACTTCGGCATTTCTTCAACGCTCAGAATTTCCTTACTGGTCATCACGTGCGGCTGATCAGCACCGGGGATCGGCGGAACAAACGGCGAACCACCCGTGGCAATAACCACGTTGTCACCTTCGTAAACCGTTCCGGCCACTTCCACCTTGCGGGATCCAAGCAACTTGGCTTCACCATACAGAACTTCGACCTTATTCTTCTTCATCATGCCGGCAATTCCGCCGCGCAGTGTTTCAATCACGTCCTGCTTCCAGGCCATGACTTTCGGAAGGTCAAAACTGACATCGCCCGTAGTAACGCCGAATTCCGGAGCTTCTTTGGCGTGTACATAATGTTTGGCCGAGTTGAGCAGGGTCTTCGTCGGGATGCAGCCCCAGTTCAGGCAGACACCGCCGAGATATTTCTTTTCGACCAACAGAACCTTCTGGCCCTTATGTGCCGCGCGTTCAGCCATTTCATAGCCGCCCGGTCCGGCACCGATAATGATGATGTCGTATTGAGCGCCGGTGGAAACTTTCGCAACCGGAGCAGGAGCAGCGGCGGGTGCCGGAGCAGCCTTTTCTTCAGGTTTCACATTTCCAGTTTCAGGTTTCGCAGCAGCAATCGCGTCCGCAGGACGAAGATTGCTGATGTCTTCACCGGGAGCGCCGATGACAGCAATTACTTTGAGAACTTCAACGTCGGCGTCGGCCGGATAGAAGATGCCCAGCACCGTTCCATCCGCCGTGGCTTCCACTTCAAAGGTCGCTTTATCGGTTTCCACCTCACAGAGCGCCTGCCCTGTTGTAACGGTATCGCCTTCCGCAACTTTCCATTCGATAATGATACAGGACTCAACAGACTGTCCCTGTCTCGGCATTAATACTTCAGTAGCCATTGTTTTCTCCTTTATCCAGCCAGAGTCAATTCGAATGCAGCGAGTTTCTGACGCATACTCGCGAGGAAACGAGCAGCCGGTGCTCCGTCTGCGGCAGCGTGGTCGAACGTGAGCGAGAGGCCCATGTGCGGAACAAAGTCGGCACCGCCGTCTTTATTCATCACCGGTTTCGGCTGAATCGCGCAAACACCGAGGATACCGACTTCCGGAGCATTCAGTACCGGCGTGAAACTTTCGATTCCCATGGCACCGAGGTTGGTTACCGTGAAGGTACCGCCGCTCAGGGCATCCGGATCAATCGTACCGTCGATGCAAGCCCCCGCCAAACGTTTGGTTTCGGCAGAAAGCTGCTTGAGGGTCATCAGGTTGGCGTAGCGAATCACCGGAACCATCAGGCCGCGCGGGGTATCGACTGCAACACCGAGATGCACATTTTCGAACTCAACAATTTTTGTGCCGAGCATATGCGCGTTGAGTTCCGGGAATTCGATGAGCGTTTTGACCGTGGCATAAAGTACAACATCGTTAATCGTGATCCCACCAACACCGACTTCTTCCGGAGCATTCTTACACTTGGAGCGATATCCGAGAACGGAGCGGGCATCGGCTGACGTGTTGAGCGTGAGCTGTGCTGTGCTCTGCAGTGAGTTGAGCATACGACCGGCAACCACTTTACGAACACCCTTAACCGGAATCTCTTTAACGTTACCCGGGAAGTCCATCGAAGCAACGGCTTCGCCGACCGCTTCCGGAGCAACCGTCATCAGATCGGCCGCAACAACGCGTCCGCCCATTCCGGTTCCAACGGCTGGAATCGTGAGTCCTTCAGCAGCGGCTTTCGCGGCGGCGGCTGGCGTAACGGCCTGCGCGGCTTCAACGTCGCGTTCAATCACGCGGCCATTCGGGCCGGAACCCGCGAGTGTGGTCGGATCAATCCCCTTCTTCGCGGCCAAATTCTTAGCGCGGGGTGAAACGCCGGTACTTGAGTTTGAAACTTGAGACGTGAAACTTGAAACGGGTGTTTCCTGAACAACTGGCTTTTCTTCAGGTTTCACATTTCCAGTTTCAGGTTTCTGTTCAGCGCTTTCGTCCGCAGGACGTAAAGCGCTGATGTCTTCTCCCGGTTCACCGATAACGGCGATGACTTTCAATACTTCAACATCGGCGTCGGCGGGATAAAAGATTCCCAGCACCGTTCCGGATGCAGTGGCTTCCACTTCAAAGGTCGCCTTATCAGTTTCCACTTCGCAGAGCGCCTGCCCCTCGGTGACTATGTCACCTTCGCTTACGCTCCATTCGATGATGATGCAGGACTCTACAGATTGTCCCTGCCTCGGCATTAGCACTTCAGTAGCCATAATATGATTCTCCTGTTAGTCGAATGAACCAAAGATGAGAGGAACCGTAGATAACTGAACAAGGAATAATGAATTTCGAAGGTACAACACACCCTTTTCATTCTTTGGTTCCATGATCGTTTGTCTACGATTCATTATTTCATCAACGGACCCCATCCTTCTTTATATTCTGTTTCGCTGTCTTAATTGAGGTTACAAAAATTGATATGAGCTCATTTGCTTCATCAGCCAATGGCTGAAGTTTTTCGGCATTGAGCATCTCGGCTTTCATTACGATTTTAAGGCAGATACGTGTCTCACGAAGTTCTTTTAGAGAAACGCTCATCTTATGCACAAAATCCTTGCGAGATTCTGCGCCCTGCGCTTCACCGTAGTTCAATGCAGGAGACGATCCGCTACGACAAAGCTGCCCGGCAAGGTGTTGACCGGCCTTAGTCAAAGGCAATGAATCTGACACCTTGATGCATCGGGCAGCAAACCCGACCAACCGGTCTTCCAGATCAAATGTTTTTTCCTTCGACATTTACTATTCCTTATTCGTTACTCTGCGGTTCTTCAGGCTTTTACAACGCGCACATCGGCGGTCGTCAATTCGGTTTCAAACTCTTGGGTTAATTCATTATCTGTCACGAGTGTATCGATTTCTTCGAACGGCAGAATGCGTGCAAAACCGGGTTTCCCGAATTTGCACGAATCAGAAAGAACAATCACCTGATCGGCCTGCTCAGCCATCTTGCGAACCAGATCCGCACTTTCAACAAAGTGGGCAGTGAAGCCTTGTTTCGCGGATGCGCCATCGATGCCGATAAAGGCTTTCGATACATAAAACTGTTCTATGGCCTGCAAGGCCATCGGTCCAACCACGCCCTCTTCCTCCGGGCGAAATTCACCACCGACCAACGACACCCGCACCTGCGGATTCGTGCGGGCATAGGAAAGAAGCAGTGTATTGTTGGTGACGATATGGATGTTTTTTTTGCCCAGCAGATATTTGGCAATCAAGGCTGTTGTGGTTCCGGCGGATACAATAATGGTGTCGCCATTTTCAATCATGGCGGCAGCTTCTTTTGCAATGGCGCCTTTAACCCCTTTTTCGGCCTGCATACGTGCCATCATTTTGGGGTGCTGCGACGGAAGCGCACCGCCATGGGTGCGGACAAGAAGTCCTTCTTCTTCAAGAGTTGCAAGATCAGCACGGGTTGTAACCACCGTCACATTCAGCCGCTTTGCCAGCTCGGACACGCTGACACTCCCCTCCTCCATTAGAAGGTCGAGAATGACTGTTTTTCGTTCTGCGAAGGTTTTACTCATCAATTCCCTTAAACGCTCGATTTACTTTGTAATTCCTATCTAAGCGCTTTGTTTTATCTTTCCCTCTGCTTTGTTTCAAGTTGTTTTTTGCTTTTTATTTCGAAAAAGCAGGCATATCTTTGGACACATCAAGAGCCCAATAACGTAAATATTCGTTAAAAAGCCTCATTTTCAGTAATAAACCAGAAAATTTAAGAGCCCGCTGTCATAGAAAAAGACAAAAACCAACCACTAAACCCACAAGGAGCAACCCCATGATCTACATGGCTGATACTGCAAATATCGAAGAACTGAAGAAACTGTATTATTATTTTCCGCTGGCCGGTGTAACCACCAACCCCAGCATCCTGGCCGTAGAGAAAAAGCCGATTTCCGAAATCATCCCGGCTATTGCTGAAATCGTCGGCGACGGCATGCTGCACATTCAGGTTTCCAGCACGACGGCTGCTGACATGTTGCGCGAAGCAATCAAATACAAAGAACACTTTGGTCTGGGCGATAACTATTACTCAAAGATCCCCGTCACCAAAGAGGGCCTCCGGGCAATGCGGATGATCAAAGACGCCGGCATCAATGTGACCGCCACCGCCATCTTCACCCATCAGCAGGCACTCGTTGCCGCGCAGGCAGGTGCAGATTATGTGGCTCCGTATGTCAGCCGTCTGGACAACATTTCATCGCACGGCATTGAAGTGGTTGAGCACATCACCAAAACACTGAATCATTTTGGCTATGAATGCAAGGTGCTCGCCGCCAGCTTTAAAACCGTCGACCAGGTTCACCGTATCGTAAAACGCGGCTGCCATTCCGCCACCATCAACTATGAGCTGCTGGAAGCCCTGCGCAGCCATCCGATGACCGATATGGCCGTAGATCGATTTGCCATTGATAGCCAAGGCATTTACGACATCGAGTTTTAAGATCAAATCGGCATGCCTTTCCAGAGATTGGAATTTTCCAATCTCTGGAAATTTCGATCCCTACAGCAAATCGCAGATTTCGTCGGTGGTGTCTTCGTCCAGCGCGATGGGCTGTCCTGCCTGAATGTCAATAATTTCAACATTGTCGATGCATTCCTGCACCAGCGGTTCCCAGTCGAACGCCTTTTCATAATCCTCGCACTTTCCTCTTCGGGGAGCAGTACTGGGCGCCTTCGGCACAAAAACCGTGCAGCAATCTTCGTGCGGACGGATGGAAATATCGTAGGTTCCGATCTCTCGGGAAATATCCATTATTTCAATCTTATCCATACAGGCCACCGGGCGGATAATCGGCATGGAAGTCACTGCATTGATCGCCCACATACTGGCCGGCGTCTGGGAGGCCACCTGGCCCAGACTCTCCCCGTTTGAGAGCAATCGAATCTTGTGACGCCAGGCTACGCCCTCGGAAATACGATACATCATGCGCCGCATAATGGTCATGCTGTAACTCTCCGGCACACTCGCAAAAAGCTCCTTCTGCAGTTTGGTGAACGAAACCACATAGAGCCGAAATTTTCCATTCGGGAGAAAATGGGCCATCTTTTCAGCAAGATCATAGACCTTCTGCCGCGCCCGCGCCGTGGTGTAAGGCGGCGACTCAAAATGCAGACCTTCCAGCTGGAGACCCCGTTTCATCATCAGGTATCCGGCAACGGGCGAGTCCAAACCGCCGGAAAGCATCAACAGCGTTCGCCCGTTGAGCCCAATCGGCAACCCCCCGCTTGCGGAAACCACTTTGGAAACCACCAGTGTATACTGCTCTTTGATCAAAATGCGCACGGCCAGATCCGGTTTCGCCACATTAAAGTTTATGGCCCCTTCAGGAGCGTGATTCCCGACATATTCCGCCACCTTTTGAGAAACGGAGATGGACTCGTGCGGAAACCGTTTCCAACCGCGTTTGGTTTCAAATTTTATAGCCTGTCCGGACGAACAGGCTTCAATCGAAACCGGCAGCGCCGTTTTGCAGATAGACTCCAGCGTACTTTCGCAGATCGTTCCCAAGGCGTAGGAATGAAGCCCGAAAACAAAATCGAGTTGCTTGAGTACCGCGCGATCTTCTGCTCCATTTAGCAGTACTAAAATATGATCGCGGGTCAGCTGAAGCTCCAGTTCAGGAAAGGCCTTCAGTTTATTTTTTACCGTCTGGAACAACCGATCAATAAAGCGTTGTCGATTTTTCCCTTTTAGGAACAGCTCGCCGTAGCGGAGAATGATGGCATCGTACTGCATGATAAATATCCTTATTTCTTTTTAAAACGTAGTGACTCGATCACCGGCCCAAGCACGCTGCAGAGCGTTTCAATTTCGTCCCGTGTCGTGAGCGCCGACAAACTGATTCGAATACTCGTGCGGGCGCGTTCCTGACTGCCGGTGGTAGCCAGGACCACACTACTCTCCGCCACCTTCTGGGCAGAACAGGCCGAAACCGTTGAGATGTATATCTCTTTGTCCGCCAAACCATGCAACAGCGTTTCCGGACGCACGCCCGCCACCGAAAAGTTAATAATAAAGGGCGATGAATTTTCGAGCGTCCCATTGAGATCAACACCTTCAATTTCCTGCATCGTTGCAGCAATCGCTTCTTTATAGGACTGAACGCGGTCAAAAACCTCAGCCCGGTTTTCCAATGAAAGCCGCAGCGCTTTGGCAATGGCCGCTGCCCGCGCCGTATCGGCGGTGCCGGAACGAAGCCCAGATTCCTGCCCCCCGCCATGCAGCTGGGTCGACAGGCCCATTCGTTGTTTTATGATCAGCGCGCCAGCCCCTTTGAGCCCGAAAAACTTATGTGCCGAAAAGGTCAGGAGGTCGACCGGACCGCCGTCAAGCTCAAGGACATATTTCCCGACCGACTGCGCCGCATCGACGTGAAAAACGGCCGAGCTCTTTTCTTTGACGATGGCTCCAAGCCTTAGGATATCGTTCACAGATCCGGTCTCGTTGTTAACGTGCATCAGCGAAACCAGCGTTGTATCAGGGCGCAACGCGTCTTCCAGCACCTTCGGCTCAACGACGCCGTCACGGTTGACCGGCAATACCGTCAGCTCAAAATCCTCGTGGGCCAAAGCCTGACACACATAAAGTACCGAGGGATGCTCCGCCGCACTCGTGATAATATGACGACCCCGCTTAGCATAAGCATGTGCAGCACCTTTGATGGCTAAATTGTTCGACTCCGTAGCCCCGCTGGTAAAAACACACCGGAATTCATTCGAGGATCCCAACAGACTCAGTACCTGCTTTCGCGACTGTTCCAGCAGCGATTCCGCACGCATACCCGGACGATGCAGGGCATGCGGATTGGCCCAGAAATCGCGGTTTACGGTATTAAATGTTTTAAGCACGTCCTCATTCGGAGGCGTCGTGGCAGCATAGTCAAAATACATATTCAGTCCTTACGAAGCGCCCGAATATACACATTCATTGGCGCATTTCTATAAGAATAGGTAAAGCGCTCTTTTCATTCCGATCGAAAGGCGAGCGCTCCGGTCGGGCAGATCTCAACACAGGCCTGAGCTGACTTTTTCAATGCCGATGCCAGCGTTTCATCAAAAGGAACCGCGAGCGTGGTATTGAAACCGCGGCCCTGAAAGGTCAGCCCCAGCTCTTCGCCAGCCTGCTTCGTGATTTTTATGCAGAGCCCGCATTTAATGCATTTGCCCGGCTCAAACACCACAGACTCGTTATGGCCTATCAACTGAATATGCCCGCGCTCATCCGCCGGAAAGGCCTTCTGATCCGCACCATATTGCTCTGCATATTTTCTCAGTTTACACGTGACCGGTTTCCGACAGTCGCAATGCAGACACCGCGCGGCCTCAAGCTGTGGAGCAGACTTTCCTGCCGACTCTCCCGCCACGCAGTTTTTTTCCAGCTCCCGCACTTCCGACTGCCGCAATCGCCCCACTTTACTGTCAAACCGTTTTCCAATGGTTGGAACAGGTTCGCCGCTCAGCGATTCATCTAATTGAAGTGCCGCCTCTTTTCCATTGCCGATGGCCTTCACAGTCAGCACATGTTCCTGCGCATAAAAAGCATCGCCGAACAGCGTCACCGGCTTTTCCTTAGAAGCAAACACAACGCCGTCATATCCCCCGGCGATTTCCTGCAGCAAAAGAGGGTTCCCGAGTTTAAACGTAATGCCCGCGCGTTCCAGCCATTCAATTTCAGCATCGAGCACTTCAGCCGGAAGGTCCGCATGCTTCCGCAGATCGCCGCCGGCAAGCGGAGCCTCATCATAGAGCGTGCAGTCATATCCCAGCTGACAAAGTTTCCAGACACTGGAAAGTCCGGCCGGCCCGGCACCGATAATCGCCACCTTTTTTCCAAGGTTTGGAAAGTCGGCTTTCAATGATTGGAAGCTTTCAGCAGCCTGCCGATGGGCATTCTTTATTTTGAGCGGTGCATCCATTTCTTTGCGACGGCACCCTTTTTCACACGGAGCCGGGCAAACATAGCCCAGCGAAATGGGCAGGGCCAAATCGCGCCGGGCAATCCAGGCAGCGGCCTCATCGTTCCCCTGCTCGATTTCTCGCAGCATCAGCGGAATATCTAAATGCGCCGGACACACCCGCGTGCAGGGAGCTTCGCAGTCGCCCACGTGTTCGCTTAACAGTAGATTTAGAATATCCTGACGGGCCGACTGCACCTCATCGCATTCGGTATCAATTTCCATACCCTCAGCAACCTTAGCAGAACACGCAGGAATCAGTTGCCCGGTTTTATTATTCTTCACCACGCACAGCATGCACGATGTTTCCGGCTCGCATTCTTTCGCATGACAAAGCGTCGGAATTTCAAGCCCGATTTTTTCGGCAGCATCCAATACCGTTGTTCCGTCATTCACTTCGACAGCCAAGCCATTTATTAACAATTTAGGCATTTACCGATTCTCAGGTTGTGTTGACCGCAAAGACACAAAGAAGCGAAGATATCTTTTTCGCCTCCTTTGCGCCTTCGCGTCTTTGCGGTCAACATACTCATTTAATTACCACCGCATCCACCGGGCAGATATCTTTGCAGGCACCGCAGCGCACACATTTTTCTGAATCAATTTCAAATACCGAATAGGGTTCTCCCGAGATCGCCTCCACCGGACAGTCGACCGCGCATTTCGTGCAACCGATGCAATCATCATTAATCGAGAAGCTGATCAGCTTTTTGCATTTTCCCGCCGGACACTGCCCCTTGATGTGCGCTTCAAATTCATCGCGGAAATATTTAATCGTGGTCAGCACCGGATTCGGCGCGGTCTTACCAAGCCCGCATAGGCTCTGGCCTTTCACTGTTGTGGCCAGCTTTTCCAGCGCCGCAATATCGCCATCCCGTCCGTTACCTTCACAAAGGCGCGTCAGGATTTCGAGCATCCGTTTCGTGCCCACCCGACACGGCGTGCATTTGCCACACGATTCACTCTGCGTGAACGACAGAAAATAACGGGCCATTTCCACCATACAATCGGTGTCGTCGAGCACCACAAATCCGCCGGAACCCATCATCGCCCCCACTTCGGTTAACGCTTCAAAGTCAACCGTCGTATCACCCAGCTCGGCAGGAATACACCCGCCGGACGGACCGCCCACCTGCACGGCTTTAAATTTCCGACCCTTGGAAACGCCGCCCCCAATCTCTTCTACCACTTCCCGAATGGTGATTCCCATCGGCACTTCGATCAACCCGCCCCGCTCGATCTTCCCTGCGAGAGAGAATACCTTGGTTCCCTTGCTGTGCGCTGTTCCGAGTTGCGCAAAGGCTTCGCCCCCGTTCCGAATAATCCATGGAAGCAACGAATAGGTTTCGGCATTATTTACCAGCGTTGGACATCCGTTCAGCCCCTTTTCCGCCGGAAATGGCGGCCGCATCGTCGGCATGCCACGCCGACCTTCCAGCGAAGCAATCAGGGCCGATTCTTCGCCACAGACAAATGCTCCGGCTCCTTCAAAGACGCGCAGCTTCAGGGAATGGCCGTTGCCCAGAATATGTTCGCCCAGCATTCCGGCCTGTTCCATATCCCGCAGAGCCATCCGCACCCGCTTTACCGCCAGCGGATATTCGGCACGCACATAAAGAATGCCCTCCGTGGCACCCACCGCAAAGGCGGCAATGATCATCCCTTCGATCACCCGATAGGGATAAGACTCCATGATCATCCGATCCATAAAGGCACCGGGATCGCCCTCATCACCATTCAGGATAATATATTTTTTATCGCCGGGGGCCGCCCGAACCGCTGCCCACTTTCGAGCGGTTGGGAATCCGCCGCCGCCTCTTCCACGTAGCCCGCTTTTTTCAATGGTGGCGATGACCAGCTCCGGATCATTTTTGAAGAAAACACTCTTCAGCGCCTTGAATCCATCCCGCCGTTTATACTCTTCCATATCGGAAGGATTCAGCACTCCCCCGTGTTCAGTTGCAATATGCTGCTGACGTCCCAGAAAATCAGCCACCGGTTCGTCCCGAACATTCAAGGCATGCCGCTCGGGCACATTTCGCGCTTCGGGCGAATAAAGTTTTTTCAGCCAGCTTTCCGTTGCGGTTCGGACTTTTATGAAGGGACGATTGGCAGAAAAATGGCGTTCGATAATTTCCGGAATATCACCGGCATCCACCTTGGCATACAGCACCGGCTCTTCGCCGGGTATCACTACTTCGAGCAACGGCGTTCGATGACACATCCCGACGCATCCGACCGGCTTGATATCGACCTTGCATTTCAAGGCCGCCAGTTCATCTTCCAGGGCCTCTTTGATTTTAGCGCTACCGCCCGCCACACAACAGGAACCCAGCCCAACGCGCACCTCGCCCAGCGACTCACCCTCTTCCAATGATTGGAAAGTACGCGGCACCCGGTTGGCTTCATTTTCAAGGAAGTCCGTAATCATATCCGAAACGGTATCGGTGCGGACATGGCCATAGGTGGTTTCATCAATCTGAACGGCCGGAGCGAGCGTACAGCAACCGAGACACGCCACTTTCTGGACCGTAAAAAGGCCGTCCGCATCGGTATCGCCCTCGCGAATTCCCAGCTGGTTCAGTACGGAATAATAGACGGCATCTGACCCTTTAACATGACAGGCCGTTCCATCGCACACACTGATCATATGATGTCCGACGGGGGTGCGCCGGAACTGCGAGAAAAAGGACGCAACGCCTTCAATCTGTGCCGGCGTAATGTCTGTGATCTCACAGATACGGCGAAGCGCATCCTCCGGCAGATATTTATACACCTTCTGCACAGCCTGCAGAATCGGAATCACCGACGCTGCATCACGCCCGACCTCACCGACAATCCGGTCCACCTCTAAAATGTCTAAATCACTGTTCATACTATTTTAAACACGAAGGCACTAAGTCATTCCTTCATGACCTTTGTGTTAATCATCTCCGATACAGAAGAGGTTTTCATCGCCGCGGATGTAGATACGCCCGTTCACAAAGGCCGGGGTTGTGTAGACCGGCTCACCCATTTCGATGGATGCAATTTCATGATAGCTTTCCGCCTCGGCATCAAAAATGTGTACGACGCCGCCCAGATCAATGGCATAGACGTTGTTCCCCACTAAGATGGGAGACGCGTTAAAACCGTCATCACATTCCTGCTCCCATTTCACTTCGCCAGTCTGAATATCCAGACCAATCAGATCGCCAACGGTGGTTGCAATAAACGCATACTTTTCGGTCACCAGCGGGCTGGCGATTTCCGGCAGATATTCATCGTATTGCCACAGGATTTCAGGAATGCCGCCGTTCAGTTTCAGTGCCGTGGCCTGCGCATATTCATTGGCCACAAAAACAATGTCTTTCCCGTTGAACGCAGCAGAAGGAGCCACTTCACCGCCCAGACACTTGACCTGCCACAACTGTTTTCCAGAGACTGGATCATAGGCGGTCACATTTTCTTCATCGTTCAGAATCAGCTGCATGCCGGACTCCGGTTCAATCAGCACCGGACTGGACCAGGAAATATGGTTACGGGCGGTGCGCCACAGCTCATCGCCGTTGGCGACATCGAACGCCATGACTTTCTGTTCATCAGAATGATCGTATTGAACAAACAACCGCTGTCCGTCCGATATCAGTGAAGAGCCCATGCCATAGGGATTATCCGGTACCCCGATATTTTTCTGCCAGACGATCTTGCCATCAAAGTCCAATGCTGCGAGATCGCCACTGGCAAAAATGGCAAAAACCAGCGTCCCGTCCGTCGCCATAGTTGGCGCCGCATAGCCGGTATCTTCGGACACTTCGGGAAGCTCGCCCTCGGTTTCAATCGTGGTCGCCCAGAGTTCTTTTCCACTGTTCACATCGTGACAGAACACCTCCTGTCCCTCGTCATCAGCTCCCGACATAAAAATGCGGTCATTCCAAACAATCGGCGAATTAAAGCCGTGAACAAATACCTCCTCCTTCCAAAGCACCCCATCGCCCGTTTCCACATCCCAGCTGATGGGAGCTTCCGCCATCCGAGCGTGGCCGATTCCTCCCGGCCCGCGCAATGACGGCCAGTTGAATTTCATTTCACCGGAGAGGGCAGACTGGAAAGTCTGCCCCACAGGTGGAGCAGGCTTTCCTGCCTGCTCGTCGGCACGTTTAAGAACAACTGCCAAATCACTTTGCACCACGAATGCCAGAAAGAGCGAAACAACCACCAAAAAGATTCCGGTTCCGGCCATGAGCTGTCGGAAAAGATTATTCAATTCCCAATGATCTGGATTTTCAGATTTTCCAACGGTTGGAAGTTTCGGTTTCCAATGATTGGAAAGTTTCAGCGCAACAAAACAAACCACGGCTCCACTCAACAACAACAGCCCGCCGGATCGGCGTTGTTCTTCATTGGCGAAAAAGGCCCGCCGCGCATAGAGATCATACGTCCTGATTTTCTCCACCACGGCATCGCTACTTTCAGCCGAATTCGCCAGTTCCGCCCGCAGCTCCAACAGAACCGGATCATTCAGCGGATCCATTTTCAACAAACGTACATGATCCGCAATCAATAACACCGCCACCACAAACACCAGCACCGCCGCAACCAGCGCCACACTTTTGGAGATCAGTCCCATCAAAGGCTTTTGTTTAAACTCACTCATAATTTAACCCTTCACCGGACAGTATTTAAAACAACGGCCGCAGCTGTAGCAGGTGCCGCGGTCGGGTTCATAGCCATCGCGCTTCCGGAGGATGGAAACCGAGATCAGTTTGCAGCCGATGACTAATCCGATAAATGCGCCGAACCAGCGACTCCCTTGTGCAAAGCCGGCCTTTAATTCAACGGCCTCGGCATACAGGTCGGCAACCGGTTGGTCCGAACCCCGGAAGGCTTCCGATTCAATATTCGTTCCTTCGTAGCGCCCAAGCTCTTCGCCGGCCACACGTTCAGCCAATCGCACGGTTGGATGCATTCTGGAAAGCGGTTCCTTTAAGAGTCCTCCGGTACCAAAACCCAGCGCAATGAGAATGGGAAACATCAGCAATAGAATACCCAACCGCCAGGCGCCCTTAAGTCGGGGTTCGGGTTCTTTTTTTGCTGACGGCTCGTTGATCGCATTATACGGGCAGGAATCGGCGCAGAGTTTACAGTCGATACACTCTGAGGGTGTGATCGTTGCATGTTTCCATGACAGCTTGGAACACCAGTTCAACAGCACACCATACGGACAGAGGAACCGGCAATAAGGGCGGGCCACAAAGATGCCGATGAGCAGCATAAGCGCCCCGAATATCAGCATACTGAAGCTGGCACCGAGGCGGAAAAACCCGACAAAGGGATCGTACTGGCAAATAATGAATCCCGCATTCATTGCAACGCTGAGCATCGCCAGCCCCAAATAGATATAGGGAAAAATGGACAGCACCTTTTCAACGGCCAACGGCACTTTGACCGGCTTAATGGCGACGGCTTCCTGAATGGCCCCCAGTGGACAGACGGCGGCACAGAAGACCCGCCCAAACAGAAGCGCAAAAATCAGCGGGGCGGCGAAGAAGATTAATACCGTGAGCGGTACGCCGTAATTGGGATCACAACAACCGGCCATAATATTCTGAACCGAGCCGACCGAACAGACACAGCCGTTGCGTAGAAAACCGAAATAGATTACCGAAAAGAGCGTCAGCCAGAATATTTCTTTGCGTTTGCGCCGCTTCAGAACCAGGAAGGAGGCGAGACCCAAGGTCATGATTAATACCGCAACATCCCAGCCTACCATTGCGTTATTCGGGGCAGGCGTGTGCACGGCCGGATGTTCATAGCCCGTGGAAAATTCAGGCATGGGAAAACGGAATTCGGCGTGCGCAGAAACCGCAACGAACACTAGCAGAATTATCGACCGCAAAGACGCTAAGGCACTAAGATTTCTCATACCACGGAGACACTGAGACACAGAAAAAAGAAATATATTAATAACTCCGAGTCTCCGAGCCTCGGTGGTTAAAAATCTCGCATTCACTTTGCGCCTTTGCGTCTTTGCTGTCATGAAGAAATCCTTTTCTCCTGATCGGACTTCAGGAGATAGCCATCGGAGGCGGGCACGCGCTTAAAGGCGTCGGACGGGCAGGCGTTCGAAATGGCGCATTGATTACAGTTCACACAAAGGTCGTGCTTGACCTGCAGATACATCGAACCGTTGCCGAATACATCGCACCCTTCCACACAGATACCGCAGCCGATGCAGAGGTCTTCATCGATTTTGTATTGGTAATACGGGGCTTCAATATAGGTGCGCGTAATCGCGGCGGTCGGACAGAGCTGATTTTCAGCACCGGTATTGCGCCCCTTGGCATCCGGCCGCAGGTAACCGCCGCAGAGATCGCAATAGCCGCAGATTGAGTAGGAGTGGAAACATTTCACGGCCGACGGAGCCAGCACACAGTGCGTGGCACATCGACCGCAACGCGTACATTTTTCGGGATCGATCTGCCAAACCAGTTTCGGCGATCGACTGCGCGCGGCCGCAAGTACGGTCCCGCCGATCAGTGCCGCCGCCGCACCCCGCACAAAATTACGGCGTCCTCTGTTGCCCATTTCGCTCATTTTAATCCCAACCCGCATTTTCCATTGGTCAACTTCGGACACTTTCCACATCGGGTGGAGCATTCAAACTTTTCCTCGCGGGTGGTCAGTACAAAACCGAAGCCAACGAGGCCGGCAAGTGCGCCGCCACGAATTGTGCCTTTCAGCATTTCTTTTCGAGTTAACGTTTTCATTTGATCTCCTCGAATATCCGAACCTGATTCCGTGACGAATCAAGTACAACAATTTTTCCGTCAGAACCGACGGCAACATCCAGCCCTTCAGCATCGTCATCGAACTGATCGGGTGCGGCAACCACACAACGGAACGAGCCGTCCGCATTGTGAATCTTGACGCGGGGCAATCCTTTTTCAGCCGTCACAAACCCGCCATCGGCCAGCAACGCAAAGTGCGATGGATTACAGCACCCGCTGAATCCCTCAATGCCCATCGAACTGGCCTCCCAGGTTGAAAGCGGCATGCCATCGGGGCGGAAGTTTTCAAATGCGTGATAGCCCGGGTTGACCGCCCAGAACGAACCGTCGAACCGGTTGATCGCCAAGTCGAAAAGCGGACTCGGAATATTGAAACCGCGGACTCCGTTGGCCCAATCTTTTTCCCCGATTTCAAACGGTTCGCCTCCCTCCTTTTTGTAGCGCCAGATTCGGCGGCTTCCGGCATCGGCCACGTAGACATACCAGTCATCCACATCGATCGAGGTGAGGTAGGCGTTTTCAGCAGGTGCATCCCATACCGTTTTTTTCCAATCTTTGGAAAAAACCGCCACATGATTCTGCATGCCGGCAAAGACGGTTCCATCTTCCGCCACCCTCAGACAGGAGGGGGTTCCAACCATTGGAACTTTTTCCCCGCCGGGGAAAACTTCGATTCCATTTTCCCCGCCAACAAAGATTCGGTCGTCGGCAGACAATGCGAGTGCGCTGAGCTTTCCAAGGGTTGGAAGAATCGGTTCGAGTTCGCGATATTTAATCAGGGCCGGATCCACTTTGCGGTATTCATCGAGGGAATAGTCAAAGCTCTTTCCAAGTTCGTTGCGGCGGCTTTGCCCGAGATAGATTCCGAGACCGAGAATGACCGCCATGATCACGACAAACCAGACCCAGTTTTTACCGACATTTTTCATTCCTTTTCTCCCACTTCAATGCAGACCATTCGGGTGGAGTCGCGCAGGAGCATGCGGGTGCCGACCAGCGCGATCGGGCCCCAAGCATCGTGGCCATCCAGGATGCGGTGCTGCGCGAGTTGTTGATAGCCGGTTTTGCTGAATGCCAGCATGGTCAGTGTACCGTCGTCATCGAGCACGAAAAATTTATCATCGGCCAGAATAAACGGGCCGAGCCCGAACCGGTGTGTTTTACCGCTCGACCAAACCAGCTCGCCGCTATCGGGATTGAAGCAGACAAACTGTTGTTTCAAGGCACCGCCATCCTTGGGCATGATGCCGTAAAGCAGGCCGTCATAAACAATTGGCGTTTGCTGTTCGCAGGCCAGCCAGTCTTTCGGGCCGTGTTTGGCGATCTCTTTGGCGGCATAGCCCGACGCGTCCTTTTCAATCTCCACCATCAAACTGCCCGATCCATATCCGGCTGTGATAAAGATCCGGTTTCCAGACACCGGAACCGGGGACGGGGCGATGACGGACGCGTTCCACGGAATCTCCCACAACAGATTCCCCTCTTTGGAAACACCGACCATGCCGCCGACCGCGGCATAGACATACATTTCTTCGCCGTGCAGCGTCAGAGGTAAAACGGAAGAGTGCGACATTTTCCAACCCTTGGAACTCGGCACTTTCCAGATGATTTCACCGGTCTTCAGATCGGCCGCCATCAGGAGAGCATCGGGAGCTCCCGGCGCAAGGATAACGCGGCCGCCATCAATCAGCGGACACTGTCCGGTGAACCACAGCGGCTCGGTGGTTCCGTATTCCTTCTGCAGATCTATGCCCCACCGGAAATTCCCGGTTTTGGTTTCAACGCAGGAAACATGACAGCGCGGGCCGATAGTGATGATATACTCCTCGGTGACCGCTGGAATGGTGCGCGATAACCCGTGGTTACGCTTAGCCGGCAGCGCATAGGATCGACGCCAGATTTCCTTTCCGTTTTTCAGCGAAAAACAACGCAGGGCATCTGCCCGCTTCGTTTCATCGTAATCGAATAGATACACACAGCCATTCAATACGGCGGGGGCGGCATGACCTTCGCCCAGTTCAACTGACCAGAGAACTTCAGGTCCATCGGCTGGCCATTGATCGGCGAGCTCAACGTTCTGCTTGGAAATATTATCGAAGTCCGCCCCGCGAAAACGCGGCCAGCTTCCGGGCAAATCGGAAGGAATACCATCGAACGTTTCCAATGTCCCGGCGAGGTTGACATTCAGGTCGCCGGATTGATCTCGTTCGGATTGCGGCGGTCCGCCATCCATCCCGGGAATACTGCGGGCGAGCGTGGGCGTAGAATCGTTGGCGAGCCAGTTGAAAATCAGCACAAGCGAAAGGGCCCCGCAACAGATAATTACGGGAACGGCCACCATTAAACCGGCTGTTCGTTGCTTCACCCTGCCCCCCATCCAGCATCCACCCCACGCGAATGTGCTGAGAAAACAGAGAAGATAGCCGAAAGCAATGCCCCCGTCTAGAGCCTTAGACGACCCTTTCGTCCCCGCAAAACATGATCAGCTAACAAGGCTTTACTTCGTCGTTTCAGCAACTGCCTCTGGATCATAATCGGGATTCAGTTCGGTGGGAACCGGCGCGTTTAATTCCGCCCGCCAATCGACAAGCAGCTTATGCATTGCGGCCGTTTTTTCTGGATGAATGGCGGCAAAGTTCATGCGTTCGGCAGGATCGGCACCGAGATCGTAGAGCTCCAGCCGGCCGTCTTCAAAATATTCATGCAGCTTCCATTTTCCCAACCGCACCGCCGAACCGGGCCGGGTACGGAAGTCGGCATCGTGCGCGCCATCTTCTTTCCCGGCATATTTCTCCAGATAGACCGGAAAATGCCAGAACAGCGGGCGTTCCGGAATCTCGCCCCATTTTTCAAACAACGGAACCAGACTGACTCCATCGAGCACCTTGCCTCTGGGCACCCGCAGTTCCGCCGCTTCAAGAAAGGTCGGATACAGGTCGATTCCGGAAACGGGAACTTCGCACAGGTTTGCCGCCGCCGCGTGCCCCGGCCAGCGCACAATCAGGGGCACCCGGATGCCGCCATCAAAGTAGGAACCCTTTCCCGCACGAAAAGGTGCCTGGCTGGATGTGGAGCAAACGCCGCCGTTATCGGACGTGAAGACCACCAGTGTATTACTCGTCAGATGGAGCCGATCCAATGCTTCCAGAATCAGGCCGACCCCCTGATCCACTTTCTCAATCATAGATGCATAGGCCCGGTTGACCTTCGATCCATCATATTTGTTCACCATCTTCGGCACTTCCTCGAGCGGCGTATGAACCGAATAATACGACAGATGAATAAAGAACGGTTCCTCCCGGTGGATCTGCATAAAATTGATCGCCTGATCCGTAAAAATTTCCACGCGGTGCGTGCCGGTCGGATAGCGATCGTTGAAAACCTTCATCGATTCCTGCGTGAACGGAGAAAAATATCCTCCCTTTGGGCTCCCGAATTTGTCGCCGCCCATATTGACATCGAATCCCTGCTGCGTTGGATCTTCGCCCAAATGCCATTTGCCCACATGCATCGTCGCATAGCCCCTCTTTTGGAGAACTTCGGCAATCGTCACATTATCCAACGACAGAAATTCGGTATTCTCCGTGGGAATCAGCTTCCGAAGATTGGAAGGGCCGCGCTCCGAACTGCCGACCGTGTAGACGCCGTGCCGAGGCGTGTATTGCCCGCTCATGACGCTGGCCCGGCTCGGCGCGCAGTTGGCCGCGGCCGCATACGCTTCGCTGAACACGGTGCCTTCCGCGCACAGCCGATAAAGGGACGGCGTTAAATAGCGCGTACTGTTGAAGCCCACATCCATAATGCCGAGATCATCGACCGTGATATAAACAATATTCGGTCGGGCCATGGCTGAGCCGACCATTAACAGCAAAATCAGTCCTACGCATTTCATCATGTTCGCACCTTTAAATTAACAGCCCCACTTTACTGCGAGTGCATCCCGCCGTCAATTGAGTGCGTGCAACTTTCCAATCATTGGAAACCTTTTTAAGTTGATTCACCCGCACGGGTTGACTGTAAATAGCGGCTATGCCGAAAATCCGATTAGATCAACTCCTCGTCCAACGTGAACTCGCCGACAGCCGGGAACAGGCCCAGCGCCTGATCCGCGCGGGTATGGTCAAGATTGGCGAACAGCTCGCCACCAAGCCGGGGCATCAGTTTAAAGACGATGTGCAGGTTTTTCTGAAGGAAAAGGAAAAATACGTCAGCCGAGGCGGCCTCAAGATTGAAGGGGCACACAAGGAATTCGGCTTCGACCTATCCGACGCCATCTGCCTCGACATCGGCTCCTCCACCGGCGGTTTTACCGACTTCATGCTCCAGCTCGGTGCGACCAAAGTGTATGCCGTCGACTGCGGCACCAATCAGCTGCACTACAAGCTGCGCGAAGATCCGCGCGTCGTCGTGATGGAAAACACCAACGCGCGCTACATTACGCCGGACGATATTCCCGACCCCGCCGACTTCTGCAGCATCGACACCTCCTTCATTTCCCTGACCAAAATTCTTCCGCCGCTTAAAAACCTGATGAAACCCGGTGGGCACATTGTCTCGCTCATCAAACCGCAGTTTGAAGCCGGCAAAGATCAGGTCGGTAAAGGCGGCGTCGTGCGCGATCCGGCGATTCATGAAGAAGTGATTGAAAAAGTCCGCAAATTCGGCACCGAAGAGCTCGGTTTCCAATGGTTGGAACTCTGCACCTCCCCCATCACCGGCCCCAAGGGAAACATCGAGTTTCTGGCGTATTGGGAAGTCTGATCAGGGCTTTATTCTTGATTGCGCTCTTCTCGATCTTCACAATATATATATTGTATTGACGTGTTCAATAAGGGAGCCAACGACATGAGGATATTCGGGCGTAAATTATTTTTTCTCGCGTTATGCATAACGGCCATAACATGCGCAGGAGAGACAAACGAATTCGCATATTCGGTAGTAGATGACCAGGTTACGATTAAAGGGTACATAGGCACCAACACCGTTGCAAAGATCTCGGATTTCATCGAGGGAAAATCCGTCATACATCTGTCTTCATTGAGCACACCCAGAGAGTTCTGGGTGGAATATTACAGCGCCGCCCATATACGAAAATACCGAAACAGCATCTGCCCGCCACCCAAACTGTATCGAAAAGCGAGTGACCGCCTCGAATCTGTCACTCTACCTCCAGGTATCACGAATTTGTCGGTCATGGCGTTCGAGTGGTGTCCGCGATTAGCGGCGATCACGGTTGATGAACGCAATCCAGTGTTCTCCAGCGAGGACGGCATTTTGATGAACAAAGAACAATCCACGCTGATTGTTTATCCACCCGCGAAAAAACCCACAGGCGCGCTCCCCACAACCATCACCCACATTGCCCCCGGGGCCCTTGCCAAAAATTCTTGGCTACGAAATCTTAGAATCCCATCCAACGTCACACACATCGGCCCCGTCGCAATCAGGTCCTGCCCCAACCTCCGAAGCGTGATCATTCCCGCGAGCGTGACGTCCATCGGGCCACGACCTGTCTCCATGTGCGATGACTTTAGCGAATACAAAGTGGATCCACGGAATCCGAATTTCACGGCAGAGCAAGGGATGCTGTTCAACAAAGACGCGACCCGACTCATCCAATGCCCCCCCGCGAGTCCCAACGTCTCAACCCTCCCCAACTCCCTGAAAACGATTGGAACGGGCGCATTTTACAAATGTAAGGCGCTTACCGTCCTCGAGATTCCCGACTCGGTTACGCGGATTGAGCGCAAAGCGTTTCTATTCTGCCCCAACCTCGAAACCCTATTCATCCCCGCGAGCGTGATCTCCATCGAAGATCTCCCAGTCGATTCATGCTACAAATTCAAGGACTTCACGGTAGACCCCGACAATCCAAACTACAGCGCGGTAGATGGCGTGCTGTTTAATAAGGATCGGTCGAGGCTTATCCAATTCCCTACGATAAAGGAAGGCATCTATGAGGTTCCAGCGACCGTGACTACCATCGGTGAGCACGCGTTCCAAAATTACAGGAGAGGCTATGCCAAAAGATTCTCTGACATCGTAATTCCTGCACACATCAAAAATCTTGATAAAACATTCGCCCCACGGAGTGAATCAGCGTCAAAATGACGTGCGGAATGATACCATACTTCCAATGGTTGGAACTTTTTTTACATTCCCCATTTAACCCTCGAGTTGCCAACCAAGAGATTAATCTGATCATGAAACGATACCTGCCCATTTTAATATTAGCGATCGCCATTCCATTGATCATCTTTGTTGCCCCCTACACGGAATGGAATCAATGCCGCATCTGCGGGGTGCAGCAGTATGACCGCGGAATCTGCCGAACCAAGGTCGCCTCCTGGTGCGTGGAAGAGTTCGATGAATATGGAACCTACGCCGAATGGAAAAAGTTGCATAACAAAGACCACTGCGACCATCAATACGAACCCGTCGAACACAAAACCCCAAAAACGCGGCTCGATCAACTCGGACAAATCGAAGCAGAGTAGGCATTTCCTTTGTACCGTTGAAAGACGTCCGTTTTACGGCTGAATTTCCAATAAAATGCGAAATTGCATATTACTTATACGCATTTAAATTTTATTGCTTAATTATATCTCTAAAAGGAGTTTTCTCTTTATATTATTCAAAGAAAGAACGTTTATTAAATCCTAGGAGCTTACCCATGAAATTCCGACATGCATGCATGCATGCTTTGCGCGAGTTGGCTGGCCATCGCGGCGAGTGCCCCGGCGGATGTGGTCTGGTCGGGAGAGCAAAACCTTTCCGGCTACGAGCAATATATTGACCTGAACTTCGACTCCCAGACCGATGTGGTTGTGTATTATCAAGTACACGAAGGTGATGTGTTTGATCCTGATAGTTATACTGCAATCCTTATGGCCTATATAGAAAATGGTGAAACCGACCAAATACTGGTGGACGCCTCCAATAATCGCGATGCTGCGCTGCCTTTTGGCACCCTGATCTCCGACACCCCGGATGCTCCCCGCGAATGGATAGGCGGGAAGAATGTCGTCTCGGGACGTGTGGGCGACTGGTACCTCAATCCACCTGAACCGAACACGGGTTGGAACGGCATGCTGGGCGAGACCGGCGAGGCGTATCTGGGCATCGCTTTTGACATCGATAGCTCCACCCATTTTGGCTGGGTACATGTCGTGCTCGGCGAAAACAATCCCGAGTATGGATTCAAAGACCCGATCACCGCCAGCTGGGCGTATGAGAGCACCGCGAACACGCCAATTTCCGCTGGAGTGATTCCTGAGCCATCGACCGGCATCCTTGCGATGATCGGTTCACTCGCCCTCCTCTTCCACGCCCGCTCCCGCCGCCGAGGAAAACAAGGGCGTTTTTAGAATAATAGAGTTCTAAGGAAAGCGGAAATAATTGAGATGGCCACGCCAAAAACGCGCCCTCCGCTTTGCGGAGAGGCACGTCCTACACCGTTTCTTTTTTCGCCTACGTCATTCGTTCCATCCAACGGTGTAGGACGTGGCTCTTTACGAAGTAAAGGCCGCGTTGCGTCTCGGTCTCCTGCACATTTCTCTCCTCTAAAACAGACCGGGGTTTTCCAAACATTGGAAAACAGGGTTGCATTCTATTTCCGTTTAGGGCTCATTCTCCGCTTTCCCGAAATTACCCCTGAGTTTGAAATCGTATGCAATCGCCTAAATCCATCACTGAAGAGCAGATCCGCACGTCGCTGAACAACAGCATCATTGCCGGAGCCGTGGGCGTATTCTTTTTCATGATTATCCAGAACGGCCCGATTCCGCTGATGCTTGAAAAGCTGGGGGCGAGCGGGATTGCGATCGGCCTGACAGCCACCCTTTTCCAACTCGGTATGATGGTTCAGATTCCGGCGGCCTTTTTTGCGGAGCGGCTGGCCCGGCGTAAAAGTTTCTGGGCTTATACCTCCGGCATTGCGCGGGCGGCCATGGCCATCCCGGGCCTCTATCTGTTGCTTGCGCCCGAAAACCCAAGCCCGGCGGTCTGGATTACGCTGGCGTGCATCGGCTTCTTTAGTTTTCTTTCTCAATGCGGCGGTCCGGTCTGGTTCGGCTGGATGGCCGATCTGATTCCCGAAGATAAACGGGCCGGATTCTGGGCCCGGCGGCAGGGCGTCTGCATGATTGTCTGTGTGGTCAGTGTGGCGCTGACCGGCTGGTTTCTGGACCTATTCGGCGAATCGACGCTGGCCGGATTCGGCTGGCTCCTGATTTTTGCGTCGGTGATGGGGGTATCGGATGTGATTCTTCACTGGTTTGTGTTGGAGCCGGAACCCGCGCCGAGCAATCGAAGTCTGTCGCCTGCCAAACGAATTTTCCAACCCTTGGAAAACCGCGATTTCCTGTTTTTCACACTGGCGATGTGCGTCTGGTTTTTCGGCCTGGGCTTTTTTGCGCCGTTCATGAATGTCTATCTGAAGTCGACGTTCGACGTCACCTACACCCACCTTTCCGCCATTCAACTGTCCGGCATGATCAGCAGTGTGATTTCCAGCTTTGTCGGCGGCTATCTGATTAACCGGATGGGGCTGCGCTCGTTCGGCCTGGCCATGGTTGTGACGATCCCGCTCTTTTCCGTGGCCTGGTTTTTTCTGGATGGAAATGCAACCGGGCTGCTTCCAATCATTGGAATCGTTCCCCAACCCGTCATGATCCTTTGCATCAGTTCGCTGATTGCCGGCGGGGTGTATGCCGGGGTCGGTATGCTCCAGCTCAATCTGCTTTCCACCCTCTCGCCCACCGAAGGGCGTACGATGGCGATGGCGGTTCACTGGACGCTGGTGGGATTCGTGTCTGCAGTGGGTCCGATTGCGGGCGGGTGGGTGAAAGACTATTTCAGTGTCCACCCGATTGATTTCCCGCTGTATGCCGGGACCGCCTTTTCGTATTTCCAGCTCCTCATTCTGCTGCACGGCATTATGATCTGGTTCATGATGCTGCCCCTGCTGCTTCAGATTCAGAAACAGGAAGGCGAATGGCCGATCCAGCGCGCGGTGGCCGATATTTTTATTCTGACGCCGCTACGTTCCGTACGGAATATTTACAGCTACAACCTCGCCGCGGTGAACTACGGGAAAGCAGTCGTTAAGAAAAACCGAACGCAGCGCAACTCTTAGCCGACCGGTATATTTTCATCCACCGGTTCAGGCTCTTCCGGCTGGCTGACGGGAATCACCGTTGCTGCCTCTTCAGCCGGCTCAAGAATCGGGCTCTCGACATTTTCAATCGTGATATCGAACTCTTCCGGTTTAAAGCCGGCGACGGTGGCCATCGCAGACGGACCGGATTTTTCTTCTGCCGACTCCGCTCCCTGTGGGGCCGCAGCCAAACGTGCTGACGGATACTCTCCCACCAGTTTGAGGAACGTGGGATAGAACCAGGGGGCTGATTTTCTTACGGTTGAAGACTTCAGCTCGTATAGGCCACTGAGCATGATCGTCTGGAAAAGAACCAGGATAACAATCAACATAATGGCTATTTTGGAGATCGGCACAATTCGTCGTGATTCAATTTCGTTCATGTTGTAATGGAGTTAATAGAGTTTCCCCAAATTGTACACGCTTTTCTTACAGTTGTTCTGCTTGACCCCCTGAAGGCGCTTCGGCATTCTCGCCCGTCTTATGAAAGCAAACGACTACGAAGTAACAATGGACGCCCTTGTCAGCCTCTGCAAGCGGCGTGGTTTTATTTTCCAGACCTCGGAAATTTACGGTGGAATCAACGGTTTCTGGGACTACGGTCCCCTCGGCGTTGAAATGAAGCGCAATATTAAATCCTGCTGGTGGAAATCCATGACCCAGCTGCGCGAAGATATTGTCGGCCTCGACTCCTCCATCATCATGCATCCCCGCGTCTGGGAAGCCTCGGGCCACGTCGGCAACTTCAAGGATCCGATGCTCGACTGCCGCGAAACCAAAGGCCGCTACCGCGCCGACCAGATCTTCGTGCTCAAGCACAAGACCGACGACGCTGCCCTGATGTTCGCCTATCACGAAAACGCACCGGCTCCCGCCGAAAAGAAAATCAAAAAAGTCGCCAAGGGCGACGCGGCAGACTACGCCGAAGTGGCCCTGCTCGATATTCCGCTCGATGCCTACGACAAACTGGTCGGTCCCGACACCAACGAACCGGGCACGCTCACTGAGCCGCGCGCATTTAACCTGATGTTTAAAACCTACGTTGGCCCGGTGGAAGAGTCTTCCAACGTCGCGTATCTTCGTCCTGAAACCGCGCAGGGTATTTTCGCCCAGTTCGGCAACGTGCTTTCCACCGTACGGAACAAAGTGCCGTTCGGTATTGCGCAGATCGGTAAAGCTTTCCGCAACGAAATCAACCCGCGCAACTATACGTTCCGTTCGCGCGAGTTCGAACAGATGGAACTCGAATTTTTCATTAAGCCCGGCACCGATGCCGAACAGCACGAATATTGGGTGGCCGAACGCCTTAAGTGGTATGAAAAAGTCGGACTGCCGGAAGGCCGTATGCATCGTGACATTCACGAAGGTGACGCGCTGGCTCACTACGCGTCGGCCTGCACCGACATTCTTTACGATTTCCCGTTTGGCACGCAGGAGCTCGAAGGCATCGCCGCACGCGGTAACTTCGACCTGACGCAGCACCAGAACACCAGCGGCAAGAAAATGGAATATCTCGACGAAGAGACGAAGGAGCGCTACATCCCGCACGTCGTCGAACCGTCTGCCGGGGTTGACCGTATTGCCCTTGCGCTGCTCTGCGAAGCGTATCGCGAAGAGTGGATCAACAAGGAAACGGGTGAAGTGACAACGGCTGAAGTCGGCGCGAAACGTGCTCCGGAAGGACACGAGGCTCGTACGGTTCTGCGTTTTGCTCCCTGCATTGCACCGTATAAAGTAGCTGTTCTTCCGCTGGTTAAAAACAAGGAAGCATTGGTTGGAAAAGCCCGCGAAATTTATGAGCAGCTTTCCAAACGTTGGAAGGTTTTCTACGACCAGACCGGCGCCATTGGCCGTCGCTACCGTCGCCAGGACGAAATCGGAACCCCGCTGTGTGTTACGGTCGACTTTGAAACCATCGAAGACGACAACGCCGTCACGATTCGTGACCGCGACACCATGGAACAGATTCGCCTGCCGATCGCCGAGTTGGAAGCCTACATCGCCAACATTGTCGACTTCTAAGAATTGTTTCCAATCATTGGAAAAGCCCGCCATTTTTGGCGGGCTTTTTGTTTTTACCCACCAAATGCATTCTAATCGGCCTTCGGTTGGGGCTGGATATATTTTGAAAATGATTGGCCCAGCTTTTCGTAAATCGGCTTCCGGAACGAAGCCACGATTTCCGTCAGTTCCGGAAGCGACATCCAGCGCCATGCGCGAAACTCGGGGTGATCACCTTTTTCAATCTGAATATCGGCATCTGTTCCAGTGAACTCAAACAGAAACCACTTTTGAACCTGTCCGCGGCCATGCTTCCCGATTCGGTCTTTTTCACTCAATTCATAGGCCAGCCAGTCCGGGTGTTCAGCCAACGGATTGAGATCATCTCTACCAATCCCCGTTTCCTCCTCGATTTCCCGGAACACAGCATCCCGTGTTGCTTCGCCTTCTTTCAGGCCGCCCTGCGGCATTTGCCAGGCCCCTTCGATATCGGCTCTCTCCAAAGCAAGCACTTCATGTTTTTTATTAATAATCATCCCTGCAACGTTTCCCCGGAATAGATTGTCCGGTCGTTTTATTTCTACAGATTTAAGTTCCACTTCGGGTTTTTCCGGAGTTCGCCTGTTAAACAGGCTCTGTAGCGGCGACGCGTGAACGGATCCGGATTTGACTTTGCTCCAGAGCTTATTGGATACCGTGGGGGCTTCCGTGACAATTTCATCCCACTTGCTTTTGATCTCCTCGATTCCTTCATCAACCCCCGAGTTATCTTCTGCGTGGAGAGCAAGAAACTTATCGACGTCCTTTTTGAGGAGGCTGAATTTCACCCCCATAGACCGGTGAATTTCCGCCCGTTCCGGAAAACGAAGGAAGGTTTGTATCGAAGCCAGAATGGCTGCAAGTACACCCACCAAGCCTATTCCCACTTCAACGCGAGTAGAGCTTTGATCGCTCTGCAGTTCGCTGAACATATTCGAGCTGACAAAAACACTGAAAGCGATGACGGGAATTCCGAGGTAATAGTTCAAGCGTTTGAATTTTTCGGCGGTTCTGTAATGGGCAATCTGGGAGTCTTTGAGGTTTGACCGCCATTTTTTAAGAAGTTTTTTACGATCTGCATCCATATTACCTCCTATGTCTATTACATATCATACCGGAATGGTTCCCCTTCCATCCATTGGAAAAGTCCGCCATTTTCTGGAGGTTTTTATTGCTTGGAACGATGCACGCGCTTAATCGGCGTTAGCGGGCACCTTCAGCGGCGTTGGCCACACCTCGCTGCAGGTGTCATCAAAAAAGCTGCCGGGTTTAATTGCCTTTAAACGGTCAATATTTTTATAGAGCCACGTTGGAGTGGATCGCTCTGCAATGATTTTACCGCGCTCGTCGGTCACGGTGATCAGGAACCCTTCATACCGCTCCCCGCGCCGCTCATTGTAGATATGCTCCAGAACCCAGTCGTAGAGTTCAACTTCATTCCCCGTGAATGTAAATTTACCATCCGGGAATTTGGAGGGGTTAAACGTATCCGACCCTTTATCCAGCAGCATATACTGACTGCCGCTGATTTCGGAACCGATCACCCAATAGTCAACCCGAAGTTCGTGGTTGTATTTTGCAGAAGAGAATTCGACCTTGGGGGAAAAGGTATACACATTACAGCCCACTAAACCATCCTCGTCATTCTTGAAAATGCGCTGCCGGGTTTTCTTACCCAGATCCATTTTTAACTTCGGCGGCTGACTCAGCGATATGTGTCGGCGGTCCTCGTCCGAAAACCGAGTCATCGGAATTTTCAGCTGCTTGCCACGGGGTGTCTTGAGCACCGCTTCGCCAGCCATGATTGTCAGCAATTCAGCTTCAAAACTTTGGCCATCGACGGAAGTCCAGGTGCGCATTCCTTCAGGTTCTTCCACAGCTTCCGAAATAGCCTGAACCTCGGACACCACCGGCGCATTCGGCTCCGGGGACATTCCTGAATCGTAGTCATTGAAGGTCGGCCCGTTCGTTACACAAACCTGACCTTCAGGCATGCCGCGATAGATCAGGTTCTGCTGCGCCCGGGTAAGCGCTGCGGTCTTAAATACCGGCAGGGTTGGAGCCCCAGATTTTCCAATCGGATATTCAACCCCCTCTACTTTCACGAATAAAATTGCGTTAAAAATCGTCCCCGGACCTTCTCCGATAATAATTTGAATATCCTTGGGCACACCGGGTTCCAGTTCAATCAGGTCGCCCACGGGAGAATAGTCATGACAGATGTACCATTTTCGACTATCCGCGCTATCCGAGTTCCACGTGGTCGCAATCTGAGGGCCAACATGACTTTTGTCTTCCCGACATGCATCCAACACCACCTTGCCATCCACTCGGACGGCCAGTTTATCGTCGCTGTTCCCGACAAAACGGAATTTAATGCCGTCTTTGTGCACCAGTTTTCCTTCGTAAAGTACAATCCAGCATCGGTCCAGATTGTCCGGTTCGCCGAATGCCGCCGGCCCTAACGGAGACATGATCGGAGGCACCGCAACGGTCGTTGTATAGAGCTTATTCGGAGATTGGTAATACTTCGCAATCACAGATTTCTTCCAGCCGCTCTTATTAAACTTAACCAGCTCCCCTTCAAATCCATCCAAATCGATCCCGCTCACACTGCCGCGACGGGTCCGGTTGAAATCGTAGAACGTACCCTCCAGATCGCTACCGATACTCTGGCTGGAACCGAAAACGGTGAGATCTTCCAGATCAGGTATTAGATCAAATCCAGCATAACCTCCACCCGTACCCACACCGTCACCGATACCGCTCATTTCCGGAAGAAAGATTTCCGGCATATTCGCCCGCTGCACCTTCGTGACAATGCGTTCTGAAGATCTGGGCTTGGAATCTTTTTTCACCTTCACCTTCGGCTTCTTGAGTTTCATTTTAGGACGTTCAACCGGCTTGGGGGGTACAAACTTTTTTTCTTCCTTATTAACCACATTAAACACCACCAGCAGGCCGGCCAGCAGAAATGCAGCAACGTGCACCATGAGACTGATCACGAATCCGCTCGGCGCTCCCTTCACAACCCCTTTACCTTTTTTAGATCCTGCCTTCATAACGCCATTCCTTTTGTGTACTTATGTTACATATATGCCAGAAAGCGGATTCCTGCGTCGATTAAAACCATCACTATAATTTAAAGACCACCGTCCCTGCTCTGCACATTTTTCTTTACGGTTCGCCAGTCGAGGCCGGTCCGCCGGGCAACCTCGCCATAGTTTCCATAGGTAAGATAAAGATCGCAACAATACTGCTCGATCAGCTCTTTAGCCGTCAGATTTCCTGATTGAACGGCGGCTCCGAGAGCGAGCTCATGTTGAGCCTCAGTGGCTGTATCACCTTCGTAGGTCCCGGCAATCATTACCCGCCGAATGGCCTGTTCGAGCTCCCGCACGTTGCCGGGCCATGCATAATTTTTCCCGACCCCCTCTTTCAATCTTCCAAGCATTGGAAAACCAAGGTCATGTCCGCAGATGCGATGCAGCAGATGGGTTGCCAGCAAATCAAGCTCGCGCGGCGTTTCACGAATACGCTGCCGTAGCGGCGGCATGGTAATGATGTCCGAGCAAAGCCGGTAGTAAAAATCATCACGGAACTTTCCTTCCTTCCGCAGTGCATCAATCGACTTATTGGTTGCGGCAATCACCCTTCCTTTAAATCGTATTTTATCATGGCTGCCCACGGGCGTGATCGTCCGTTCCTGCAGGACCTGAAGCAACTTGATCTGTACCTGAATACTGACATCCCCGATCTCATCCAGAAAAATGGCGCCATAGGGGCTGCAGCGCGAAAAGATACCTTCGTGCTTTTCAATTGCGCCAGTGAAGGCCCCCTTACGGTGTCCGAACAGTTCCGATTCAAGCAACGACTCGGGATATTGCGATAGATTGATTGATACAAAGGCGCGCGTGAAACTTTCCTCGAACCTCTGCGTGTTCGGATTAAACGGAATATAGCCCGACCGGCCGATGGCTGCTGCCGCCGCCCCTTTCCCCGTTCCGGTCTCTCCCAGCAACAAGGTGGAAAAATCTTCCATTCGATTCCACAGACAAGTCTCATACCATGAAATTTCGTGCGTAAATATATTGTTCCAGAGCTGGGAACGCAGGTGCTTCATGCTCGGACTGTCACCCACCAAACCTTTGGATATGAAAAAATAGGCGCGGCGTATCTGATAAAACATCGCCACATACCGGCAGGCATCATCCCGGGTGAATCCATAGTGCACAATATCTTCCAGACATTGGAAAGCAAACGGTGCGCGGAGCGATTCATCGCCCGCCTGAATCTGCTCTTCGATCAGATGGTCGAAACGATCCATGTAGCAATGAAATATGTAGAATAAAATACTGATCCCGATCGCACGGACCTCCTCTCCGCCATCCCGGTCAATCTCAATCATGCCGGCCTTTTCGAGTTCACGAATTTTTTCTTCCAGCTTTTTGATCAGCGGCTTCAGCATCGACTCCCAATCGACCGTTTCCGCTGCACCAGTAATCTTCCGATCTATTTCGATGCGCGCATCACCGAAAGGGTTCGTGAAGGCTGCTTCGGCAATCATTTTAAAAAATTCAACATTCATACTTATGGTGTATACACCTCATGCATTATTTGTCTAAGTAATTTTAGTTGCTCAAAACATTATATTTCATAAGACATTCACCTGCAAAATGTAACAAATAACAGAAACCGATGGCATACCCTGTGCATTAAGACTCTTAACAACTCGATTTTTGAATCAAGGAGCGGATATGAAAAATACATTTAAATGGTTAAACATCAGTCAATTTACCGGAGCCTTTAATGACAATGCCTTCAAGATGACGGCCATCATTATTCTGACTAAAATTCTGGGGCAGGAGAACCTCCCGCAGATCATTGCCCTCTGTTCGGTCATGTTTGTGGTCCCCTTTCTGCTGTTTTCAAATGCAGCCGGAGTGCTGGCCGACCGTTTCAGCAAACGCACGATTATCATTGCCAGCAAGTGGATGGAAATCGGCCTGCTGATCGGCTGCATTCCAGTACTGTTCGCCGGCATCGCCTGGCCGATCTATGCCCTGCTTTTTCTGCTCTGCACGCAGAGCGCACTGTTCGGTCCGGCTAAACGCGGCATTGTTCCGGAACTGGTGAAAGAAGACGAACTATCCAAAGCAAATGGGTATTTAACAGCCGCCACCTACACAGCCATCATTCTGGGCACGGCCCTGCCGGCGCTGATTCTGGGCTATCTTAAACTGAGCCCGCTGATTGCAATCGGCATCTCCGGAGCCTTGGCCGCCATCGGAACCATCGCATCCTATCGCATGGCCGAAGTTCCAGCCTTTGGAAAAAAGAAAAACAGCTCCCTTTGGATTATTCCGGATGTGATTCGTGCCTTCAAAAACCTGAAATCAGACAACTGGGCGAAACAAGCCGTGTTCGGCCTCGTGCTCTTCGGCGCCATCACCGCACTGTTTCAGCAGACACTGATTCTGTATGGCAAAGAAGCTCTCGGACTGTCCATTGAAAAAGCTCCGATGCTTTTCCCGCTGGCCGCCATCGGTATTGGCCTCGGCGCACTGCTGACCGGCCGCATGTCGAAACATACCATCGAAGTGGGACTCATACCCGTGGGTGCGCTGGGTGTTATGTTTTCAGCCATCGGTCTGAGTCTGGCGAGCAATCCGATTGTTATCGGAATATGGATCGTACTGCTGGGCATGGGCTGCGGCATGTATCTGGTTCCGATCAATGCATTCCTGCAGCAGCGCATTCCGGCGGAACGTCGCGGCGAAGTGTTCGGTGCCTCCGGCTTCCTGAGTTTCAGTGCCATGGTGGCTTCGTCCTGTCTGTTTTTTCTGCTCACACATAAAATGGGGATCGATGCGCGCGGCTGCGTATTCATCACCGGCTTAATCGCTGCGGTTCCGGCCGTGTTGGCCTGCATCCGTCTGCCGGGTTTCTTTACCCGCTTCTGGCTGATTCGTCTGGTGAAGCGCCTCTATAAAATCCGCTTCCAGGGTCTGGAAAATCTGCCGCGCGAAGGCGGCGCTCTGCTGATCTGCAACCACACAGCCTATGCCGATCCGCTCCTGCTGCAGGCGGCCACCGGCCGACCGGTCCGCTTTGTGATGTCGCGCGATGTCTTCAAAACCTGGAAGTGGGCCTATCCCTTTTTCAAGCTGACCGACTGCATTCCAATTCACACCTCCGACGGACCGCGTGCGCTGGCGAAGTCGCTGAAAGAAGCGCGCGAAGCCATGGAAGCCGGCGCCATTGTCGGCATCTTTCCCGAGGGCGAACTGACCACCAACGGGAACCTGATGAAATTTAACAAGGGATTCGAGAAGATTGCTAAAAATAGTGGATGCCCGATCATCCCGGCCCATATTGGAAATATCTGGGGCAGCATCTTCAGCTTCAAATATGGCAAACCCGGATTCCGTAAACCGGAACAGTTCCCCCGCCCCGTCACAGTTCGCTTTGGCGTACCGCTGCCGACCGACACCCCGGCCGTCGAAGCCCGCCGAGTCATCGAGGAACTGGCGGCAGACTATGCCATCGAACAAAGCCTTCTGCCCGGAAACACGCTTTCGCATCAGTTTATCAAGCAGGCCCGCAGCGACTGGTCCCATCCAATTGCATCCGACACACTGGGCAAGAAAGCAACGTACGGGAAGCTGATGATTGGCGCCGTTGCATTAGCCAACCGACTCAAGCCCTCCATTAAGAACCAGAAAAATATCGGCATCTTTCTCCCTACTTCGCTGGGTAATGTCATCGCCAATCTGTCGCTGACTCTTTCAGGAAAAACCGTGGTCAATCTGAACTGGACCGCCGCGGCCGAAGCTCAGGAATCGGCCGTTAAACAGGCGCGCATTAAATACGTTATCACCTCCCGCCGTTTCCTGCAGAAGACTGAAAAACCGGCCCTGAACGTCCGCTGGCTCTATCTCGAGGACCTGCTGAAAAACCTCGGCCGCGTTGAAAGGTTCCGCGCACTTCGCGCCGCCCTTTTTGCATCGGCAAAACATCTGGCCGGCGGCCGCGAACCGCAGCCGCTCGACACCGCCGCCATCATCTTTTCCTCCGGCACCACCGGCACCCCGAAAGGTGTTGTGCTGAGTCACTCCAACATTCTCTCGAATGTGGAAGGCACGCAATCGGCCCACCGGTTTGGTAAACACGAATCCATCTGCGGAATCCTGCCGCTGTTCCATGCCTTCGGATATCTGGGACTGATGTGGTGGCCGCTGCTGAAAGGAATACGGGTGGCATATCATCCGAACCCGATGCAGACCGCGCGGGTCATACAGCTGATTAAAGAAGAGCGGCTGACCGCCCTGCTTACCACTCCGACCTTCCTGCAGAACTACATGCGCAAGGCTTCCGCTGAAGATTTCCAATCCCTGGAAATCGTCATCACCGGCGGCGAAAAACTGCGCCCCGAACTGGCCAGTCAATTTGCAGATCAGTTCAACATCCAACCCCTGGAAGCCTATGGTTGCACCGAACTTTCACCGGCCGCGGTCATGACCCTTAAAGGCGCGCATCGTCCCGGCAGTGCCGGCCAACCGCTTCCCGGGATTTCGGTTCGCATCGTCGATCCGGAAACCCGAGTTCTTCTTTCCAGCGGAGAAGATGGGCTGATGCTCGTCAAGGGGCCGAATGTGATGCAGGGCTATCTGAACAATCCGGAAAAAACCGCCGATGTGCTGCAAGATGGTTGGTACAACACCGGCGACATCGCCCGGGTGGATAAGCGAGGCTTCGTTTTTCTAACCGGCCGCCTTTCCCGCTTCAGTAAAATCGGCGGAGAAATGGTACCGCACGGTGCCGTTGAAGAAGCACTGCAACGTGCTGCCGGAACCGATGAGCCCTGTATCGCGGTTGTAAGCATCGAGGATCAGAAAAAAGGCGAACAGCTGGCCGTCTGCTGCACACAAGCAGCCGGCGATCCGGAAACCCTGATTTCCAAACTTCGGAACCTCGAATTGCCAAACCTTTGGATTCCCAAAGCCGTAAACTTTTTTAACATTCCGGAACTGCCCCTGCTGGCAACCGGCAAACTCAACCTGCGTATGCTGCAGGACCTCGTGAGGGCATCATGAAAATCCTCTTCATACTCATTCTGATATCGATGACCAGCCTGCTGTTTATGGCAAAGGCCGGCACACACACTTGCGCAAGTATGCGCAAACAGAAAACCGTGGTGCTGCTGCATGGTCTTGCGCGCTCCAGCCGGGCCATGAACAAACTCGAAAAAAATCTAAAGGCAGAAGGATACACCGTGATCAACCACGACTACCCCTCCACTAAAGCCCCCATTGAGGTTTTGACGAAGCAGATTTTCCAGACATTGGAACCAGAAATCAAAAACGCCAAACGGGTTCACTTTGTGACCCATTCGATGGGCGGGATGATTCTGCGTGAATATCTGCAAGACCATACGCTTCCAAACCTTGGAAGAGTGGTCATGCTCGCTCCGCCGAGCCGCGGCAGCGAAGTGCCGGATAAACTGGGCAACATCTTTCTTTATAAATGGATTAATGGACCGGCCGGGAATCAGCTGGGCACCGGAAAAAACAGCCAACCGCTCCGGCTGAATGCTCCGGACTTTGAATTGGGCATCATTGCGGGCGACCGCTCGATCAACCCGATTCTGTCCCTGCTGATTCCCGGACCGGATGACGGCAAGGTATCGCTCGCCCGGGTGAAACCAGCGGCCTATAACGATTATTATCAACTGCACACCACGCACGCCACAATGATGTGGAATGCGAAAGTCATTCAACAAACCTGCCACTTCCTTGAACACGGAACCTTTAAGAAACAAGGAACTTCATTATGAATAATATGCTCACAGCATGGATCGGCTTCGCATTGGGAAGTGCGTCCGGCGCGATTCCGGGTCTGTTCTTTTATCGCTTTCAGTGGCTGGGCGGATATACCTCCTGGCAGCGACGCCTGATTCGCCTAGCCCACATTTCCTTCTTCGGCATTGGCTTTTTGAATCTCGGATTCGGACTCACCTGCCGGACCTTAAACATCGAGGCCCCGGCCGCGTCCGTTCTGATGGTGGTGGGAGCCATCTTCATGCCGTTGATTTGTTACCTAAGCGCATTTAAACCAGGCTTCCGTCATCTGTTTTTTATTCCTGCAGGTTCAATCCTGCTTTCTATAATTCTGTTCATTCAAAGGATGGTGTAAATTATGAAAATTGCATTTATAGCTATGAGTGGTATCCGCGCATGCGATACCGAACTGCTTGAACTCGGTCTGACTCTCCCGGGCTTTGTGGAACGCAGCAAACAGATTGCATCGCTTCCAAGCCTTGGACTGCTGACCCTGGCCGGCATGACTCCGAAACATCACGAAATTCACTATATAGAAGTGCCGGATATTACTGCCGAGAAAACTGAACTTGAACCATTCGATCTAGTAGCGATTTCCAGCTACACGCGCAGATCAACGAAGGATATGAATTGGCCGTTCGATATCGGGCGGCCGGAACCCCCGTTGTGATGGGCGGGCCGCATGTGACGGCCCTGCCGCATGAGGCTCAGAAATATTGCACCTCGGTGATCCTCGGCGAAGGCGAGCCGGTTTGGAATGACGTATTACAGGATGCTGAAGCCGGGCGGTTGAAGCTGATCTATGACGCGCGAAAGCTCGACTTCGATCTGGCCGATGCCCCGATGCCAGCTTATGAACTGCTCGACATTTCCAAGTACAACCGCATCACGGTGCAAACGAGCCGCGGCTGTCCGCACAACTGCGAGTTCTGCGCTGGCTCGAACCTGATCTGCAGTCATTACAAACAAAAGCCGGTTCCAAAGGTATTGGCTGAAATAGATAAAATCTGTGCGATCTGGCAACATCCATTTATCGAGTTTGCGGACGACAACAGTTTCGTAAACAAGCGGTACTGGAAAGAACTCCTGCCAGAACTGAAAAAGCGCAGCATCAAATGGTTCACAGAAACCGACCTGTCCGTTACAGAAGATCCGGAACTGCTACAGATGATGCGCGAGTCCGGTTGTGCCCAGGTGCTGATCGGCCTTGAAAGTCCCTCCTGCGATCCGCTGGATCGACTGGAGCTGAACAGCAACTGGAAGCTGCACCATTTTGCACAATACAAGCAGGCCATTCAAACCATCCAATCCTATGGAATCACCGTTAACGGATGTTTCATCATCGGGCTGGACGGACAAACCAGCGAAGTTTTTGATGACGTATTTTCTTTCGTGCGGGAATCGGAACTCTATGAAGTGCAGATCACCATTCTCACTCCGTTTCCCGGAACGGCCTTGTATGAAAGGCTGAAAAAATCAAACCGACTGATCGAACCCACCAATTGGAAAAAGTGCACCTTGTTTGATCTCAACTTCCGACCTTTGGAAATGACAGAACCCGAACTGCGCGAAGGTTTTCATAGCCTCGTGATGAAACTTTATTCCGAGGAATTCACCCAATGGAGAAGAGACACTTTTAAACACAACTTGAAGCAGCGTTCCTCTAATCGGAAAAAGACATTAATGAAGGAGGCACAATCATTGACCGCGGCATAGCGTAATTGATACTTCTAATGCTTAAACAAGGAGTAGATCATGCCTCAATCATCTGAGCAAACCGTGCATTTTCTGAAGGGACTTAAACACGACCTTCATATACATGACTTCCATGAAAAGCTACGCTCGGAAAACGAGACCGTTCCGTTACCGAAACGCATCCCGGCGGGAAACGATTTTACAGAGGCCGGATTGGAAAAACGGCGTGACGTGTTACGTGATGCGGCATGTTGCCCCGAAGCTCTTTGCCATACTATTGAAGGGCTCACGCCTGCCGACATGAAAGGTGCCGTTGAAAACTTTATTGGTTATACACACCTGCCGGTTGGCGTCATCGGTCCCCTGCGCATAACGGGTCTTTTTGCCAACGGCGACTTCTATGTGCCATTAGCCACGACCGAAGGTGCTCTGGTGGCATCGTACCATCGTGGTGCCCATGCCGTGAGCCGCAACGGCGGCGTCACCTCGCTTTGCATTTCGGAATCCATCAGTCGCGCTCCGGCATTCTCGTTCAGCTCCATTGTCGAAGCCGGCCTGTTTATTGACTGGGCACTGACTCAACGGGACAAATTCAAGGAACTCGCCGGGGAGACCACACGACACGGAAAGCTGGTCGACCTGCGCCCGTCGCTAAACAGCAATACAGCATTCCTTATTTTTGAATACGAAACCGCGGATGCGGCAGGGCAAAATATGGTAACCGTGGCCACCGAACACATCTGCCGCTGGATCGCCGAAGCCAGTCCGGTTCAACCGAAGGCATGGTATGTGGAGGGAAACCTTTCCGGCGATAAGAAAGCCACCATGCTTTCTTTCCTTTCGCATCGAGGTCGAAAGGTCGTCGCCGAATCGACTTTAAAAAAGAAAGATGTTGAACGTTTTCTGCATTCGACACCCGAGGCGATGGCCGAATACAGCCGGGTCTCCACCATCGGCGGAATACAGAGCGGATCCATCGGCGTACAGGGACACTACGCCAATGCGCTCGCCGCCATTTTCCTTTGCTGCGGACAGGATGTGGCCTGTCTTTCAGAAACTTCAGTGGGCATCACAACCATGCAGGTTGACGACAATGGGGACCTCTATGTTTCCGTCAGCCTTCCCAACCTGACCGTCGGCACCGTGGGTGGCGGAACTTTCCTGCCCGGAGCTCAGGACTGCCTGAAAATGCTGGGTTGCGACGGGAATGGTCATGCCCGCAAGTTCGCCGAAATCTGCGCCGCCACCGTGCTCGCCGGTGAAGTATCCATCATTGCAGCCCTGGCCAGCGGCGACTTTGCTCAGGCGCATACGACCTACAGGCATAAAAGTGAGTGACGAAACCAATATTCCCGAAGCGGACTTCAGTTTTGTCCGCTATGCAAATTGCTGGGAAGATGCCGACCTGCTGATCACGGCATTGGAACCGCGTCCCGGGAAACGTTTTCTTTCGATTGCATCGGCCGGCGACAATTCCCTCTCCCTGCTTGCTTCAGGAGCCGAGGTGATTGCCACCGATCTGAATCCCGCGCAGCTCGCTTGCACGGAGCTTCGCAAAGAAGCCATCCGGGCATTGGATCAGCCGGCGTTTCTTAAATTTTGCGGCATTCGCAATTCAGACAGCCGTCAGGAAACGTATGCCGCATTGCGAGCAGAACTCAGTCCCGAAACGCGGCGATTCTGGGATAATCAAACAGAGTTGATTTCCTGCGGCTTTATCCATGATGGAAAGTTTGAACACTATTTCCGGCTATTCCGAAAACGAATTATTCCGCTCATCCACCCCCGTAATAGAATCGACGAACTCCTTGCCCCGAAAGACCGGAACGCCCGCAAGCTGTTTTATGAAAACAATTGGAACAACCGCCGCTGGCGATGGCTTTTTCAACTGTTTTTCAGTCGCGCGGCAATGGGACGCTTAGGTCGCGACCCGGAGTTTTTTAAACATGTTGAGGGAAAGGTTTCCGCGCGAATTCTCGAACGAACCCGGTATGCACTGACCGAGCTCGACACCTCCAGCAACCCCTACCTTACCTACATACTCACCGGAAATTTCGGGCAGGCGCTGCCTCACTATCTGGAGCCATCTACCTACGAAGCCATCCGAAACAATATCGATAATCTAACGATCCGGCATGGTGCCATCGACGCCATTGCCGAAACACACGGCCCGGCTGCTTTTGATGGGTTCAACCTGTCCGATATCTTCGAGTATCTTTCTCTGGAACAATGTACCGATGTCTATTCCAGATTGCTCGCCAGCGCTCGACCGAAAGCCCGTTTTGCCTATTGGAATATGCTGGTCCCACGCGCATGCCCGAATGCACTTACAGATCGGGTGGTCTCTCTCAACGATATGGCCGATGGCCTTTTCAGGAAAGACCAAGCCTTCTTCTATAGCCGCTTCGTTGTGGAGGAAGTCAAATGAATCCGCTCATGCAGGAAATTCTTGGAGCCACCGGCCTGGTGGTGGTATTTATCGCGGTCATCGGACTGGTCGAAGCACTGAGTCGCAAACTGAATTTAGAAGCTGAAACAGCGCGAAAGTCCGTCCATTTGGCCGGCGGGCTGGGCTGCCTGCTCTTTCCGATCCTCATTTCATCCTGGATCACGGTTTTATGTCTGGCGGTCGTATTCGCAGGAATATTCTATTTCGGGGAGAAGCAAAACAAGCTGAAATCGATCAGCTCCGTAGAACGCACGAGTTACGGATCGCTGCTTTTTCCGGTCGCCATTCTGATCCTGTTCGTGGTGAGCAACGGTCGCCTTTGGCTCTATGTTTCATCATTACTGGTCCTCGTGCTGGCCGATGCTGCCGCCGCACTGGCGGGAACCCGCTATGGCCAAACCTTCTTCCATACGGCCCCCGGCGAGCGAAAGTCGCTCGAAGGCTCAGTCATGTTTTTCGTCGTGGGTTTCTTTTCGGTGTACCTGCCCATGTGCCTGCTGTCTGACATTCCGCATACAACCTGCCTGCTGACCGCTCTGTTGATGTCGCTCTTGCTGGCCGGACTCGAAGCCGTTTCGATTGGAGGAACCGACAACCTGTTCGTGCCATTGGCCACCTGTTTTCTGCTTCTCAAACTGCCTACCAAACCACAGGTGGAAATCGCCTTTCAGTGCTTAAGTTTAATTGGCATTACCCTTGGTCTCTATTTCACGAACAAGCGGCACGGCACCTTACGTACCCGACCGCTGATCATCTTCATTCTTTCCAGTTTTGCGGCGTGGTCGCTGGGTGCGGCCGATTGGATGATTCCGATCATCGTCGGATTCACCATTTATAACAAGGTATGCACTCCGTGCAAACGGCTGCCGGTAAATCTGCCCGCTCTGGTATTGCTGCGACCGATGTATCCACCCCTGTTTATTTTATTTGCTGCCAACGCCACCTTGCAATTTGACTATTGGTTCGGGCCTTATGTCGTGGCCACATCCGCCACAACGTCCCTTTGCATAGCCAGTCGCTACCGCCGCGAAAACCACTGCGAACAACTGAAAGGCCTCCGCTTATGGACGGCTATTCTTCTTCCCATCACGGCTTCCTTATTGCTTTGCCTGTCCATTCAGGGTCCGGTGGTTTGGACTGCCTTTCCCGTCGCAATCCCGCTTTGCGCCATCGCTGTACGGGTCTATATGCGCTTCAAACATAACAGCACCGAGAGCTTTCCCTGGAGTCTCGCCATCACATTCTATTCAGGAGCAACGGCGCTGATTTACACCGGCTTCCAGCATTTCGGTCTGGTCCAACCGCTGGAACCATCGACGTGGATGGAGGTGTTCCGATGAGCATTTCAGTTGACCAGAGAACGGGACATAAAGCCCGGGAAATTTTCCAGGCATTGGAACGGCAGGTTTATGCTGACGATCCATTTTATATCCCCTCGCCGTTATCCCTGCCGGACGATGGAGGATGTTTCATCGCCCATATAAACAAAATCCCTGCAGCCTGCTGCTGCGCCCGCCTTCAAACCGGAAATCCAGCCCTTGGCACCATCGGACATTTCCAGGCATTGGAAAATCCGGTGGCGGTAAAAGCCCTGCTGAACGCAGCCGTCCAATGGTTGGAACAACTGGGTGCGGAACGCATCGTTGCGCCGATGGAGGGCGACACGTGGCATTCCTATCGTTTCAACACGGGTCCGTTTGATGAACCACCGTTTATCAAGGAACCCTGGAACCCGCCCTACTATCCAGCTATGATCGAGTCCGCAGGATTCACCGTGACCGAAACCTACGACAGTCATATCGTCAGCGATCCGGCCACAGCGGCCGCCAACCAGAAAAAGTTTTATGACCGGTGTCTGAAACAGGGCTACACGTTCAGCCCGATCACGGCAAAAAACTTTAACGAGCTGCTGCCGGAAATCTATTCGCTATCATGTCGGATATTCGCCGGAAACGTACTCTACACCCCGATCTCTCAGGAAGAATTCAAATGCATGTATCTGCCGGCAAAGACACTCATGCAGAAAGGACTTTCCTGGATTGCACACGATGCGGACCAGAAGCCGGTCGGATATGTTTTTACCTTCCCGGACTACGCCGATGCCTTGCGCGCCATGAAAGGGAAAAACAACCTGACGGCAAGAATCCGTTTTCTCCTCAAAAAAGGCAGCGCCACACGCACCTGCCTTAAAACGCTCGGCACCCTTCCTGAAAAACGGGGTTCTGGACTGACCGCTGCCCTGACCTATCTTTCGTACAAGAACAGCGTTGATCTGGGCTACCGGCAAACCCTGATGTGTCTCATGCACAGTTCAAATGATTCGCGCCGCTTTGGTGGCAAGGTCAATCGACCGTTCCGGAGTTATGCCCTTTACGAGTACATTCCATGAAGAACGTTGAACATAATATTACAGCCCTGCTCGACGAGGTCGCCGTTCGGTTTCCCGATCGCCCGGCGCTCGTATTCGGCAATGCAACGCTCTCTTTCAAGGAACTGCTAAAGCGCACCAATCAATGCGCCCAGCTGCTCCGAAAAAATGGACTGAATCCGGGCGAGCGGGTCATCATTATGGTTCCCATGTCGCCGGAGCTGTATGTGACGATGCTTGCCGTGATGCGGTGTGGAGCGGTCGTCGTCTTTGTTGATCCATGGATTCCCATGAAACAGATTGCCGCCTTTTCCGCCTTCGCGTCCCCGGCAGGGTTTATCGGAATTCCAAAAAGCCATTTGTTGCGGCTGATGAATCGAAAACTTGCCGGCGTCCGAATGAGCATTTCCACCGGAGCGGTCGCGCTGGGTATCCCCGCTAAAACATCGCTGGCCTCCGCCGCAACGCATTCTTCCGAAATGCCGCCCACGGAAGTATCGCTCGACGATCCTGCACTCATCACATTTACCAGTGGATCGAGCGGTGTTCCCAAGGGGGCAAACCGGACACACGGTTTTCTGAAGGCGCAATACGAAGCGCTCTGCCATGAAATGGATTATCGTGATGATGATATCGATCTGCCGATGTTTCCGGTCTTTGCCCTGCGTAACTTGGCCGCCGGCATCACCTCCGTTATTCCCGAAATGGATTTCCGCAACGTGGCTGAAGTCGATCCCGAAATGATCAACTGTCAAATCGTGACCAACGGGGTGACGCTCGTTACGGCCTCCCCGCCCTTCATCGACCGGCTCGCCGGTATTGAGTCGCCACCGGCTTTACGGAAAATTTTCACCGGCGGGGCCCCGGTGAGTACGGTTCAACTGAAACAGTGGCAAGCGGCGTTTCCGAATACGGGGATCGAAATTATCTATGGTTCCACCGAAGCCGAACCCGTCGCCCATCTTTCCAGCCAGGAACGGATTGAAGCAGATTCTACGGAAGGCTTCTGTTGTGGCAAACCGACCGACCTGCTGAAAACCCGCATTGTTGAAATCCGCAAGGGCACCATTGCTCCGGAGGAATTGGATGCGATGACGCTTCCGCAAGGCCAGACGGGCGAACTGCTCGTTTCCGGCAAACATGTGTGCCGCGACTATTTCAACAACCCCGACGCCGCGCGGGAAAACAAAATATTCGAAAGCAACGGCACCTGCTGGCACCGCATGGGCGACACGGGCTACTTTGATAAACAGGGTCGTTTTTTTCTGACCGGCCGCGTGCATTCAACCATCGTTCGCAACGGTCAAATTCTGCATGCCCAGCTCGTAGAGGCTGAAGCACACAAACAAGTACCCACAGCCCGGCGCATAGCCGCGCTCGAATTCGAAGGTAAGCTGGTTGTGGTGATCGAGGGTAAAGACGAGGCAAACCAGATCGATGCCGACCAGGTGATTTTTACGGATACTCCCCTGCCCGTGGACCCGCGGCACAACTCAAAGATCGACTATTCCAAACTCAGGAAACGGATCGAAACAGGAAAACTTTAAATGAGAACTAACGAACTAACTTTAGAATCTCCTTTCGGACAACGGCTCGGGGCCTATTTGGCCGAGCGTTTTCCCCTGCCCAATCATATATGCATGGTTGTCATCTATTTCCTGGCCAACCAATTCCTCGCTCAGGTGCTGGGCAATCCGGGGGAGCCGCTTCGCATTGGCTGGTTCACGCTGCTGGGCATGGTTTTTCTCTTCTGCATATTTTTTCATCTGCGGGTGTTCGACGAGCACAAAGATTATGCCGACGACTGCTTACACTATCCCGACCGTATCCTGACGCGGGGCCTGATTACCCTCACCCATCTCAAGATACTCGGAGGCATTGCCCTCGTACTCGAACTCAGCTGTGCGGCCGTCAGCGGTTGGCCGGCAGTGGTGGCTGTGGTTGTGACCATCATTTTTTCCTGGATCATGCTGCATGAATTTTTCGTGCGCAACTGGCTGCGGGCTCATTTCATGATCTATGCAGTTTCGCATATGCTCATCATGCCGCTGATGACCGCCACCATTTTCAGCTTCACGATGCAGCGCCCGTTCTGGGAAGCGCCCTGGCTTTTCTGGGCCTATGCCGCTGCCGACTTTTTCGCCTTCGCCAACTGGGAAATTTCGCGCAAGATTCGACTGCCGGAAGATGAGATCGACGGGGTTTCGAGTTATTCCAAGGAATTCGGTATGTTTGCCGCCTGCAATGTGGTTCTGGCACTGCGCATCCTCAATACGGGGTTGGCCTGGATTGTCGGCATTTATCTTCATCTCGGATTCTTTTACTATGCCGGATTGATCGTCCTTTTCCTGATCACGCTGTTCGGCCTGCTGCGCTTCCGGCTTAATCCCACCCGCAAAACGGCGAAGAGCCTGGAGGCCTATGGAGGTAGCTACATTATTCTATTTTACTTCGTTCTGGCGGCGGAACTTTTCCGCACCCATGGCGTAACGTTCGGAGGTTCATTTTGAAACATCTATTCCATCCTGACCCCGCCTTAACGGAACTTCCAATCATTGGAGGAAAAGGGATCAACCTCCACCGCCTGCAGCAAAAGCATCCGGTGCCGGACTGGGTTGCCCTGCCAACTTCAGTATTTTTCCAATGTCTGGAAAGCAACAACCTCTCCGGCAAAACCGCCGACGAAATTCAGGAGCTTATTTTATCCGCCGACCTGCCCGCCCAACTTACCGCAGAATTAGATGAAATTTTCGGCGATGCGTTTGTATCCGTTCGTTCGTCCTCCGCCGATGAAGATGGTGCCGAACACTCGTTCGCGGGCATTCACGAAAGCTATCTCTACGTCAAGGGTGCTCCCTCCATTATCGATCATATCCGAAAAGTCTGGGCTTCCGGCTATCAGGAACGCGCGCTGGCCTACCGCAAAGAAAACGACCTGCCGCTGCACCCCGTTCCCATGGCCGTCATCATCCAGCGCATGGTCGATGCAGAAACCAGCGGCGTGGTCTTTACGGCCGATCCGAACACCCGGAATCCGCATGTCATGATACTCTCCGCGCTGTATGGATTGGGCGAAGGACTCGTGAGTGCCGGACTCGAAGCCGACCATATCGAATTCAACAAACGATCCGGTGAATTCAAGACGACAGTTGCAACCAAAGAAACGCGCTATGCGTTCGATGCCAAAACTGGCGCGGGTATTTGTGAATGCCCGGTGGAGGATGCCCTCCGGAATCAACCGGCGCTTTCCGAACCGCAGTTGCAACAACTGGCCGAAACCGCGCTGGCTATTGAAAAGGAATATCGATGCCCGCAGGATATTGAATTTTGTTTCGATGCATCTGGCAAACTGTTCATTCTCCAAACCCGGGCCATTACCACCGTCGATGAATACGGTCCGGCGGCGGGCAACCAGCAGGTGTGGGACAACTCTAATATTATTGAGAGTTATTCCGGCGTCACCTCTCCCATGACGTTCAGCTTTATCCGCCATGCCTATTCCGTGGTCTACAACTGCTTTTCCGAGGTGATGGGTATTCCCCGCAAGACGATCGAGGAAAATCAGGGCGTCTACCGCAACATGCTTGGGCTCTTCGAGGGGCAGGTCTATTACAACCTTCAAAACTGGTATCGGCTGATTCAGCAGTTTCCCGGCTACGCTTACAACAAGGCTTTCATGGAATCCATGATGGGCGTCAAAGATGTTGCCGACAGCGGGAACGGTGATAAAAAAGCCAGCGCATACAGACGCAACTGTATTGAACTACCCAAACTGCTTCGGCTCGTCTTTCGGATGCTGCACCGCTTCATGTGTCTGAAAAAGCTGGTCCCAGAATTCAATCAGCATTTCGATCATTACTACGGCCAGTGGGCGGCCCTCAATTTCAAAGAACTGCCGCCTCACGATTTGATGCAGATTTATGATGATATGGAAAAGCATCTGCTGCGAAACTGGAAAACACCCATCATCAACGATTTCTATGTGATGGTATTCTACGGAACGCTCAAAGGCTGCTGCAGCAAATGGTGCGGCGATGAAAACGGCACGCTTCAGAACAATCTGATCTGCGGCGAAGGCGACATTGAAAGCACCGTGCCTACCCGCATTCTCATGAAACTTGCCGCCGATATTAAGGCGGATCCGGAACTCGCAAAACTCTTCACCGAAAGCACTCCAGAAAAATTACTGGCCACGGTTCCGCAGGAACAACCGCAGATAGCCGAAGCTGTTACCGACTATCTGAACCGATACGGATTCCGCTGCATGAATGAACTCAAACTTGAAGAACCATCCCTGCACGAAACGCCCGAGTTCGTCTACCAGATGATCGCTAACTACGTGCTCATGGACGATGCACTGCTCGATACAGCCGCCATGGATGAACGTGAAAACGCCATTCGGGCCGAAGCCGAACAGGAAGCCTTTGCACCTTTGTCCGGGATTAAAAAAATGTTTTTCCGCTTCTCCCTGAAGCATGCGAGGCGGGGCGTAAAGAATCGGGAAAACATGCGTTTTGCCCGTACAAAAATCTATGGGCTGCTTCGTCAGTTGCTCAATGCCGTTGGTGAAAACTTGACTCGGGAACATATCATTGATGCCTCGCAGGACATCTACTACCTCACAGTTGATGAAGTCTGGGACTTTGTAAAAGGCACCGCAGTCACTACCCATCTGCGAGACCTCATTGCCCTTCGACAAACAGAGTTTGAAGGCTATCGAAAATCTGCCACACCTCCGGACGATCATTTCGAAACGTATGGAATGGCGTACAACCGCAACCGATTCAAAAATCATGAACGTGCGGCTGAAGTTGAAACAGAGAATGGCACCCTGCGAGGGATCGGCTGCTCCCCCGGGTCCGTCGAGGGCATCGCACGCGTCATCCATTCCCCGCGCGATGACATTCGGCTCAATGGCGAAATTCTTGTTGCCGCCCGCACCGATCCCGGTTGGGTACCATTATATCCCTCTGTGTCGGGTATCCTGATCGAACGCGGCAGTATCCTTTCCCACTCCGCCATTGTTGCCCGCGAAATGGGCATTCCCGCCATTGTGGGAATCCCGAACCTGCTCAAGGAAATCAAAGACGAACAGCCCCTGCACATGGATGCCACGACCGGACAAGTCGTTTTAAAGGAGGTCTGACCATGGAAGCATTAATCTTAATCCCTGTTCTTATAGTCATCGCGATTCCAATTCTGGCCATTGTTGCACTCGTAAAGGCAACGGATACTCAGCAAAAAATCAAAGCACTCGAAGAGCGGGTAAACGTTCTGTCAAACATTCTTGCTGATACTGCGCGAGAGAAACCTCCAAAAATACCCGTTCCGCAACCTGAACAGGTGACTCCCGCTCATATAGAAAAGCCGGTTGTTAAACCTGAAAAGAGCACTCCGAAGCCCATCGCAGCCAAACCTACCATGGTTCCACCGAAACCGGTTCCGAAGCCGCGACCGAAGATCAATATGGAAGAGGCGTTCGGCGGAAAGATTGCCGGACTGATCGGCGTAATGATTCTGGTGGCAGGTATTGCTTTTCTGGTTGGATCTCCGGGCATTGTCTGGCCGGAACCCCTGTTTAAAATACTCATGGGCCTGACGTTCGGCGGCATTCTGCTGGCGGCCGGACATGTTGCCAATCGCATGGCCAGCGGCAAGTTTGTTCAGCTGTCCCGCACGATGACCGGCGGAGGCGGTGGACTCTTTTATTTCTGCATTTTTGCCGCCTATAATATGTATCACCTCTGCGGGCCGCTTGTGACCGCGGTGGGGCTTACGCTGAGTGCCGCGCTTCTTCTCTTTCTGTCGCTGGTCTATAATTCACAGATTGTGGCAACACTGGGAGTTCTGGGAGCATTCATTACGCCCCTGCTCACCGGCGGCGATGTGGATCAGGGCGTTTTCCCGTTGGCCTATATTGCACTGATTAACCTTCCGGTAATGTTTCTGGGTATTAAGAAAAACTGGCAGGTGCTCTACAACAGTGCCTATGCTTTCACCCTGTTCTATTTCTATTTTTGGCTCGTAAACTTCAGTCCGGAAGGATGGCTCACGGCGCTTTCAGCCAGCGTTGTATTTTTCGCCGAGTTTATGGCGCTCAGCCTGTTGATTGTTCAGCAACGAAAACGACAGGAAGCTGGCCCGCTCAACAAGGTCCGCCTGGCCGCTTCAATCCTGTTTTTATTCATCAACTTTTACTTCATCTTTGAAGGAACGGTCCGAGATGCATGGATTGGAGGATGTTTCGCGGGCACTACACTGGTATTGGCCGGACTCGCCAGACTTTGCTGGAAATGGCAGGCGGCATTTAAAGCCGAAACCCTGCTACTCATCCTCTGGGCCATCCTGTCGGGAGCCCTGCTTATTTTCGAAACAACAAGCGGCAGTATACGCGGTTTGCTCTGGTGCGCTCAGGCGTTGGCCATTGCCTGGTTCTTCCGCAAGCCTGCTCCCCGCGCCATCGTTACGTGCAGCATTATTCTGAGTTCAATCGGAATGGGTACGCTTATCTGGTTTATGTTCACCGACACATCTATGGACAGCCGATGGTTCAATCTCGAATCCTTTCTGCTGTTGGCAGGTATATTTTTCCAAAGCATCAGCTGTTGGATTCTTCCGAACAAGCAATATAAAGAAGCTTCTGTATTTCTTCAGGTCAGTTGTCTTGCAGCCATACTACTGGCCGCAGGAAACGACATTCTTAAATTCAGCAGCACCGATACGATTCCGTGGCTGATCGCCACATGCACCTTTACCGGAGCCGCCCTCTTCTGCCGAAAACGGCAAACTGAATTCATTAAAGAGACGCTGCACTTCACGCTTGCAACCCTACTCTGTTTTGCCGTCTTTCTGCATATGCTGCTGGCCGGATTATGGATCAGTTTGTCATGGACTGTACTCGGAACCGTCATTGCCCTTTTCACATTAAGGGTGAATTCCAAGGAACTTCAAAACAGCGCCATTCTGATCGGATTTGCCGCCCTGGTGCATGCCACAATCCAGCCCGTTCAAGCCGGCGCGAATCTCATCCTCATCAACCCGCATACATTGACCGGACTGTTTACAGCCGCGACAATCGGATTCCAGGCCACGCTCTATAACCGAATCAAGCAACCGGGTACCTCCAAAGATGGAGCCCGCATACTTTGGTTTATCTGCATCGGAGCCGTTCTTGCCATTTCCTTCCGCAACCTCTTCACGGTGCTCCCGTCCAATACACCGCTCCCCTGGTTGCTCACATCAATCATTGCCCTGTTTGTCGGAAACCTGGTGAGCTGGATACTCGGAACCGATCCGATGCTGCGCCGTGCCGGTCAATTTATTGTTGCCGCAGTTCCTGTAAAAATCATTCTGCTGGATGTCGGAATCCCATGGGAAACACTCAGCATTACTCCATCATTGACCAGTTATATTCTATGGATTCAGCTGGCTATGCTCTCGGAAATTCTATTGTTTGCCTGTCGCACAAAAATCGAACCGGCTATCTATCGCGGCTACTATGCAATCGCGCCGCTGGTCGTATTCATTGCACTGGTCTCCTTCGCAATCGGAACCTCAGATATTACTTGGAGCTGGGCGGTCGTATCGCTTTGGTGGGGCATCGCCGGACTCGCGTTCACCCTCTTTGGTTTTGCCCGGAAAAGTAAACTTCACCGGCTCTTCGCCCTGTTGCTTTTTGCAGCAACGATTGGAAAAGTTTTAATCGTCGACTGCAGTGTTTTCCAAACCGGTGCACGCGTCATGATCCTCATTGGAATAGGCCTCCTGCTGCTCATCCTCTCCTTCATCTATCAGAAGGTTTCCGCAAAAATACTTTAAACCACTGTATTAAAGAAAATTATGCATCAGATCCCGACAGCAAATAAACTACCGCTCTCCGCCTCCCAAAAAATATCCAAGGTTTTTAAAGCACCCCCTAAGCATTCGGGTGTAATATTCAATACGGAGGAAACGTAATGAGAAAAGTATCGTCCAAACATATCCAATGGTTGGAAAAAGAACTCCCCATCCTTGAATCAGAAGAGATCGTAACGCGGGATGTCGCACGGCATATCCGCTCGTATTATGCTGAGCAAACCGCCAGCGGATTGCACTGGGCCATCATTGCGTTTGCAGTACTGGGCTCCCTGTTGATTGGCTCCGGTATCATTCTGCTGTTTGCACATAACTGGGATGAACTCGGTCAATCCACAAGAGCGCTTCTTTCTTTTGCTCCACTGATAATAGGTGCATTCCTGAGTGTGATGGCGCTAATGAAAAACGGCGGTGCTGCCTTTCGTGAATCGGCCGGAATTTTTCATTCCATCGCCATCGGCTCCTCCATCGCTCTGATTGGACAAACCTATCACCTGCCAAGCAACACACCGGGATTTCTATTAACCTGGGCCCTGCTGGTACTGCCGCTGACTTTTTTACTGAGCTCCACCGGCGTCTTCCTGCTCTATCTCACTTTGATCTGCGGCTGGAGCGGGGCCGCGCAGTCGGAATACGGCCAGGCGATCGGCTTCTGGCTGCTGATGCTTCCAGCCCTTGGAAAAACGGCCGCCATGATCCGGGTTCGCCGGGATGCGCCCGACACCCTCGTCAGCCTCACCGGCCTGCTGCTGACAGCCGCCCTGTCGACCGGCATTGTTTTTGAACGCACCGTGCCGGGCCTGTGGATTATGGCCTACTCCGCCCTGTTCAGCGGTGCCGCGCTGTGGGGACTTCATTCCTATGGCGATAAAGACGGGTGGAAAAATCCTGCCAAAACCTTCGGTATCATCGGCATCGGGGTGCTGACCTATCTCTTCACCTGGTCCGACCTGTGGCGGGATATCGGCTGGCACCACATCCGCAGCGGCTGGCACCATAAAACCTGGGGCATCTGGCTGGACGGCGGCATCACGTTCGGGCTGCTGCTGGGCTGGATTCTCGCAGCGGTGAAATCGTTCCGGAAAGATTCCATCGAAACAATCACGCTGGCCCTGTTTCCAATCATTGGAACCATCTGCTTTATGCTGGGGTCGAATATCGGCAACGATGCAAATGTGATCTCCGCCGTCATCTTCAATGGCTTCATGTTTTTTTTCGGCCTGATGTATATCGTGCTCGGTTGTCGGAATGTCCGGCTCCGGCAGCTCAATGGCGGCATGGCCGTCCTGTCCCTCCTGCTCGTCACCCGCTTATTTGATCAGGATTTCGGATTCATGGCGCGCGGCATCGTATTCATCGTGCTGGGCATCTGTTTTCTTTTAGCCAACCTATTCATGGCCAGACGCAGGAAAAGCAAAGGAGAAACGTTATGAAAAAATTCTTTCTAATTGCACTCCTTATCGTGATTGCCATCCAACTCGCAGTTCCATTTCAAATGATCCGCAGTCAGGAAACGGTATTGCGCAAAGGAAAACTATTCCGCTTCACCACCCGGCCGATCGATCCGGCCGACCCGTTTCAAGGCCGGTACGTCCGGCTTAGCTTCGCGGCGGATTCCATTCCCTGCGATGCATTGGAAATTGACGTACTGGAACGTAAAGAACCGATTTATGCCATTCTGAGTAGAGATCCGGACGGCTACGCCTTTTTTACGCATTGGACTAAAGAGCGCCCCGAAGAAGGAGATTATCTCAAAACGCGATACCTTTATCCCGATACCGAATGGATCGATGATGGCAAAACCCTCGTGACCAACGGAATTACAATTGACCTCCCCTTCGAGCGTTTCTATATGGAGGAAAGCAAAGCCCCTCAGGCAGAAGAGCTTGCGCGGGATGCCACGCGAATCAGCAACTGCTGGGCAAATGTCCGGATTTACAGAGGAAAAGCCGTAATCGAAGATGTCTTTGCCGAGGGAATATCGCTCAAGGAACTGGCCGCAAAAAAAGATGAATAAATGACCTTGCCAAGGCCGAGGGGTTTAACTATCTTCTCCACCTCTTTTTGAGAAAAAAGGCTGTGTAGCTCAGTCGGCAGAGCAGCGGAATCATAATCCGCTTGTCGGTGGTTCAAGTCCACTCACAGCCACCATTTTAATCCCTGCACCGAAAGGTGACAGGGATTTTTTTTTGATCCACCCGTCACAAGTGCTGATCCAATACCTTGCAGAACGAGCCTATTTAAACAGCAGGTATCTATCACAACCACATGGGAACTACAGGGTTCGAAGTATAGCGTTATAACAGCACTCATTTTTTATTAAAAATCGACTTGCAAAGAAAACGCCGATGCCTACTATAGCGGCTCCTTTCGAGGAAAGCGCGAGCGTAGCTCAGTGGTAGAGCTCGACCTTGCCAAGGTCGTTGTCGAGAGTTCGAATCTCTTCGCTCGCTCCATTTTAAACCCGGTTTGCTTTTGCAGACCGGGTTTTCTTTTGGGCTTCGGGATTGCATTTATTTTCCCGATTATCAATTCTTACGGCTCTTTGGATACCCCGGTAGCTCACCTGGACAGAGCGACAGATTCCTAATCTGTAGGTAGGAGGTTCGAGTCCTCTCCGGGGTACCACTTCTTTGCCCATTCGGCAATCTGCTCGACATCTCCAGCGCCGATAATGAGCAGAAGATCCCCGGCTTGCAATTGGGCTGAAATATCCTGCCAGGCGGCTTCCAATGTTTGGAAAAGGTACAGGCGGTTTTTCCAATTGCTGGAAAAATGGATGGCAAGATTGGCCGAGGTTCCGCCTTCAAGCGGTTGCTCGGACGCGGCATAGACGGGTACGAGCCAGAGTTTTTCCAAGCCTTGGAAACTCGGCGGGAAATCGGGTCCGAGCGCGCGAGTTCGCGTATAGCGATGCGGTTGAAAAATGCCGAGCAGACGCTTCGGTTTCAGCTCCTGCGCGGTTTGTATCAGTGCGGCCACTTCGGTTGGATGATGCGCATAGTCGGAAATAATACGAATGCCCTCTTGATTAAAGACGGTTTCGAATCGACGGGCGATCGGTCGAATATTTTCCAATGCCTGTAAAATTCCAGTTTCCGTTTTCCAATGTCTGGAAACCGCCAACGCCGCAGCCGCGTTCGATTGGTTATGTTTTCCAGGGATTGGAAGATTAAGGGAGCGTTCAGAAAGTTTGTAGGGTTTGCATTTCGGATTGCCGGAACAGAGCTTTTTTGCAATCGGATCTTGGGCACAATAAAAGACGGTTTCCGCAGTCTGCTCGATCAGCCTTTCAAAGCAACGAATAAAGGCAGCTTCGGAAGCGTGGTGCTCCATATGATCGTATTCAATGTTGGTGATGATAGAATAATTGGGCGTATAACCAGCCACCGTTCCGTCGGACTCATCGGCTTCGACTACCATGATATCGCCGTCACGTGCCACAGCCCCCTCACACCCGGCCATTTCTCCGCCCACAAAAAAACCGCAATCCAGAATTTGAGCAATCATGGCGGTGGTGGTGGTTTTTCCGTGGGTTCCACTTACAGCAATACAGGTGCGGTCGCGCATGAGGGCCGGCAGCACTTCCCCTCTGCGGGAAACAGGAACGCCCCTTTCCAATGCCTGGAAAACTTCAGGATGGGTGTCGGGTACTGCGGTTGACCGAACCAGCCAATCTATTTGGGAGGTGATATGCTCACTGGAGTGACCTTGCGCAATTTGAATTCCGTTACGGGACAGCCATTCGGTTTGCCGATTTTGCTGAAGGTCGCACCCGGAAACAGTCAATCCACGTTCTTTGAGCAACCAGGCGATTCCGGCCATGCCAATGCCGCCGATGCCCATCAGATGAACATGCCCGCCCTGTTTGATCAGCTGCTCAGCATGATCGACCGGCGACATCTCAGGCTCCACCTACTTTCTCAAGCAGATCGGCCAGATGCTGGGCCGCATCGGACTGCCCTCGTTTTTTCATGGCAACCCCCATCCGCTCCAGACGCCCGGGCTTTTCGGATACGCTCACCAGATAATCGCGCAGCCAGGTGGCGGTCAGATCTTCCTGCGCCACGACATCGGCCGCGCCGGAGTCCTGCAGGATTCGGGCGTTGCTCATCTGATGATTCCGCACTGCATGCGGATAAGGAATCAGCAAGGCGGGAACACCGAATACGGCGAGCTCCGCGCAGGTGGCCGCTCCGGAGCGAGAGATGGCTAAATCAATATTCAGATAGACGTCTTCCATTTTCTGGATGAAGTGATGCACTTCGGCATCGACCCCGGCTTTATCGTAGATAGCTTTAATGGTCTCGACATCCTGCAGCCCCGCAATATGAATGACACTCAGTTTCATCCCTTTTTCGGTGGCCATGGCCAATGCATTCGGAAGCACTTCATTGAGCACCTGTGCGCCGCGACTTCCGCCCATGATCATGATGCGCAACGGACCATCGGCGACTCTCGCATATCGGGGCTTTTTACACGCCAGCTGGATTTCCTTCCGCAGCGGCATGCCGGTCTTAACAATGTTCGGATGTTTGAGATAAAAGCTGGTTTTTTCAAAACTCACGGCTACCGTGTGGGCTTTGTGAGACAGTAGCGACACGGCCCGCCCCGGCAACAAATTAGCTTCGTGCAGCACATATGGAATATGGAGTTTCCCAGCCGCCTTCACCGGCCCGAAGGACGCATAGCTTCCCATGGCCAGCACGACATCCGGCGTTTGTTTTTTCATCTTTCTTAGCGCCAGACGATAGGCTTTAAACAAACGAAAAACAGTTCTGATGCTGCGCAGCGACAGTCCAAATTGAAACCCTTCCGCCGGAATCGTGATTATTTCACCCTGCCAGTTTTTCACCGATTCGTGTTCAATATCTTTTCCGGCGAGCCAGAGCGTGACATCGTGCCCACGCCCGGCCAGCTCGTTGGCAGTCGCCAGACCTGGAAATATGTGCCCGCCGGTTCCCCCGCAGGCCACACCGATTTTTAATTTTTCCCCCATACACACCCATCTATTAATTGGTTGAAAGTTCTAGCACGCACCCTGTTGATTGACACGTAAATTTGTTGATGAAAGCAAACCTTCACTTATACTCAACGACAGTTAAATATGGAGCTTCAAATGGAAGATTTAGACCCGATCAAACTGAAAGCAGAACTGGACCAGTTCAAAAAAGAGAAAGAAAAGATAAGACAATTAATGGGACAGATAGGCGGGAAGAATGCCGAGAAACAGGACCGCATGGTTAACCTATTCTTTATCATAGCCATTTCTCTGCTGGCCACCAATGACTTCATTAACCACATACTCCACATTAAAGCCCCCATCATTCCCCCGCTCTTTTCTCTGGAGATCGCAGTGCTTTTGGTTTCCATCAAAATCATCTGGATGATGCATAAATCTACCAAGGTGGAGCATTTCCAATTCTGGATTCTTAATTCGATTGAGTTCCGGCTCAACGACGTGGCCAAACAGCTCCGTAATCTTGAAAAAACGGTTAAGCAATACCACACCGAAGAAGAATTGGAGCAGCCGATCGTGCCGGTGATTAACGAAATGGAAGTAGTGGATCCAGCGAAGACTGACCCGAAATAAGCATCAGCAGGCGGTCCACCCCCAGCGCAACTCCACCGGAAGGCGGCATATTTTCCAATGCCTGGACAAATGTGTCGTCGATTTCGTAAGCTTGTTTGCCCAAAGCAATTCGTTGCGCTGCGCATTCTTCGAAACGGGTGCGCTGTTCGACCGGGTCGGTCAGTTCAGAATAGGCATTGGCAATTTCGACTCCGTCAAAATAGAGCTCCCAGCGCTCGGCGAGTTGCGAATTATCTTTTTTGCGGCGGGAAAGTGCGGCGGCCTCGACCGGATAATCTTTCAGCACAACAGGACCGCCTATTTTCCTGATGGCTGGTTCCACCTTTTCAACCAGATCGATATCAAAGCGATCTTCATCGAAGTTACCGACGGGATCCCAACCGGCAAACTCTCTGAAAACCTGCGAAACCGGCAGGATCTTCCAATCCCTGAAAGACTCTTTCCAGACATTGGAAATCAGCGCTTTGGTTTCCTCCAGTATATCCATGTAGTCCGCGTTGGCCTGATACCATTCCAACATCGTATATTCAGGATGGTGCAACGGGCCGAATTCGCCGCTGCGGAAGCATTTTCCAATTTCAAAAATCTTTTCATGGCCTACGGCCAGTAACCGCTTGTGAAACATTTCCGGCGAGGTACGCAGAAAATGATCCCCGCTTGGCTCGGCATCGATATGCAATTCCATGCAGGGAATTTTCAGACGGATCGGGGTTTCCACTTCCGTGTAGCCCCTTTCATAGAAAAACGTCCGGATGTCACGCATCAGGACGTCTCTCAGCTTGATACTGTCAGCAGTCATCAGCCCTTGGAAACGCGGTCGGCATAGGTGCCGGTGCGGGTATCGATTCGAATCGTGTCGCCTTCGTTGATGAAGATCGGCACGTTGATTTCGTAGCCGTTATCGAGCTTGGCCGGTTTCATCACATTCGTGGTCGTATCCCCGCGCGCGCCTGGCTCCGTTTCGGCAATCACCATTTCAACAAAGTTAGGAAGTGTGATATCCAGCGCCCGGTCGTTGTGAAACAGAATTTCGACCTGCATGTCATCCACGATGAAGTTTTTCAGGTCGCCCAGCAGTTCCTGATTCAGAATGGCTTCTTCGTAGGTTTCATTATCGGAGAAAACATAATTATCCACATCAATATACGAGAAGGTAAAATCGCGGGATATGAGCGCACAACGATTTACCTTTTCAACTGAACGATATGTTTTATCGAACTGATTTCCGGTGATGAGGTTTTTGATTTTACAACGGTAGAGGGCCTGGCCCTTCCCGGGTTTTGAAAACTCGAAGTTGGTAATCATGCACGGGTCGCCGTCGATCTCAATCTTCAAGCCTTTCTTCAGGTCTGATGCACTGTACATATTGATATTCCCATTGGTTACGTAAATTTCAAAAAGGCCGCGCATTATGCAGAATGAGGTATATCCTGCCAAGTTCGTATTTTCAGTTTCATGGGCTATACACTGAAAAACCCGCTGAAAAATATGGAAATTCGCGTCACAAACCATTAATTATATACCTACATTAGATCGCATGGGCATCAGGAATGTCCGAAGCAACGCTACTGACAGGAGAAACTCTAAAATGAAAAAAACACTCGCAACCATTATTTGCGCCACCATTGCCACCTCGGCGCTCTTACCACTGAACTCAATGGCTAGAACCAAGAAAAATGACCTGGACCGGAGAGAGGTCGATGTGATTCTCGAGGAAATTGGAGGGGACCACATTGTTGAAAACATGAAAGTCAGATACATGTGTTCGTTGAAGTTTGAGGATGCATCGGGTGAAGACGACTATTATCACATCTATAATGGCTACCTGAAGAAAGGCGGTTATCGCATCATCATTTTCAATAATGTTCCTGAATATCTCGGCTACTATCCGTCGGACTGGGAAGGGATTGACTATGAAGAAGGCGCCATCCTGCTGGACTCAGGCGGAGATTCGCCTTACTTATTACGCATTCCGGATGCAGGACCAGCAGCCAATGTTCGTATTGACGGAAACCCGATCAAGTTCGTGGAAAATCCGAAATTAAAAGAAGAGAAAAAAGAGGTCGATACCAGTGGAGCCCTTCCGGCTGTGCCGAAAGAAATAGCCGCTTCCGGTGAAGAAATCGATTACCGTGACTGGAAAATCACGATGCAGGGTAAAGAGATTACGGTTAACGCCAAGTTCGAAAAGGTTGAAGGCGGCAAGGTTTACATCAAAAACGCTAAAAACGGTAAAGTGGCTGGTATTCCGGGAAGCGCCCTCTCTGAGGAAGATCAGGAATACGTTAAACGTATCACAACAGCAAAATAATCCTGCTCTATAGATGTTCTTAAAAGCCGCTCATTCGTTGGGCGGCTTTTCTTTAACCTGGAGATCTCGATGAAGTATTCCCTGAATGATGTCGCCGCGACGATTGACCACGCCGTGCTCAAACCAAACCAGACCGAACTCGATCTAAGGGAAAATGCAGCGTTATGCATCCAGTATAATGTAGCAAGTATGTGCGTGCGCCCGTGCGATATCGCGCTTGCTGCGGAACTGCTTTCCAACTCGGCGGTTATGGTTTCCACGGTGCTCAGCTTTCCACATGGTGCCGACACAACAGCCACCAAAGTATTTCAGGCCCAACGGGCTATTGCCGACGGGGCGCAGGAAATTGATATGGTGATGAACATCGGGCAGTTTCTCTCCGGGAACTTCGACCGGGTCCGCGAAGACATACATGCCGTGGCTGCGGTGGCACACCGCAGCCATGTTGTTTTGAAAGTCATTCAGGAAAGTTGTTTCCTGACGCTGGATGAAGTTGTTCGCGCCTGTGAAATCACCGCCGAAGCCGGCGCCGATTATGTTAAAACGTCTACAGGATTCGGCCCTTCTTCCGCCACGCCGGAAGTTATCGATGTTATGGTCAGAAACGTTGGCGGGCAACTGGGCATTAAGGCATCGGGCGGCATTCGTTCGTGGGAGCAGGCCATCGCTTATCTTGAACAGGGTGCAACCCGTCTCGGCATCGGAGCCACCGAAACGGTACTTCAGGGCGGAACGTCCAACGCAGATTATTAAGAGGCGATCTTTTCCGACACTTCGACCTCAACTTCCGTTGGGGTCTGATTGAAAAAGCGGAATTCAAGATCTGTTGCACCAAAAGCGCGACTGATTGATTCCAACGTCGATTTTGCTGATTTCTGAACTTCCGACTGGATATTATTAATCAGCTCCAACGCCTGCTTTTCTGCATGCCTTTTTGCGGCATCCACCAGCTTGTTTTTGTCTTCTTCTGAGAAGCCGCCACTGATAAAACCGTTCAAAAGATCTGGAAGTAACCAGGGGAGCAGCTTGGTGCCCTGCTCATCATAAAACCGGATGTCCCGAATATGAACTTCATAATCGCAGGGCGGCATATTTACTGAATAGGCACTCTCACCTTTTTCTATGATTTCAAATTTCGGGCTTTGCAGATTGTAACGAAAGTCGATTTCGAATTCGAAAATCATGGCCATTTTTTTACCGCTCAGCACCCAGCTCAAATACCGATTCCCGAATTCTCCCCAGGTGTGGTCCGTTTCCGTGACAATTTCTTTTGTCAAAACCTTATAGACCGAAAGCTGACCAATCGCCTTCAGCTGCTCAATACTGGAAAAAATACGAATGTCTTTAGCCGGCTTTTTTTTCTTCGCCTTCAGCCAAAGCCACAGGGCACCCATTAAAATGAGCGTCACCACCATGCCTATCAAAAACTCAGTCATTTATTCTCCTCAAACAATGAGAAAGGCTAATTCATTGCTCTTTCCAAGTACAGGCTTTTCCAAACCCTGAAACCGCTCATGATTTGTCCGGCAGCACTTCAAAATCAAGCACCAACGGAAGGTGATCGGAGAGCTCAACACGCGGCATCCTGAAGTCGGTCACTTTAATTTTCGGACTGTGCAATATAAAATCTAAATGGCGCTTCGGGCGGCGGCTTGGATACGAGGGCTGCAGCTTAAGGTCTGCATTCTGCAACCCGCTGGCCGACATGAGCAGCCGGATTTCATCTTCACCGGTAAATGCATTAAAGTCGCCGGCAAGAATATAGGGGCGATCGGTCTGCTTAATCATTTGGTAGAGGTGCAGGATCTGTTGTTGGCGCACCTTGAAACTCAGAGCCAGGTGCACGAGAAAAAAGTTCACATGCTCCAGTTCCAGTTCGATGACCAGTTTTTTCATACCCCGCTCAAAATAATGAAATTTTTCAGCTTGAATGGTGTCTTTTGTCAGAAATGCATTCCCCTGTTTATTATAGATCGGGACATGCTGCCACCGGGAATCTGCGGCGTATTTGGATCGGTATGAATGAAAATGCCCCAGCGTATCCGCTATTTTTTCAACCTGGCATTTCCGTCCGGAACGATAGGAGCCGTTATCCACCTCGATCAACCCAATCACATCCGGATTTTCATCGGCAATAAAATCGATAATTTCGTCCAAATGATTCTGAGTCCGTCCCAGCATTCCGAGCAGAGGAAGCTTCTTCTGATTCCCATGCGTCCCGTAACAAATATTATATAGCAAAAATCTCATACCCTAAATGTAGTCCCTTCCTCGAATATGGCAACCTCTGGTGCTGACTTTTACCTGTTATTTCTCCCGCGCGCCCGTTAGCATTCTGAGCATGGATCAAAGTACATATGACCTTACATTCTGGTTTGTGTTCAGCAGCGCACTGCACTTTATTGCCTTTATCGGGGTGGTACTGCATGCACTGCGGCGGCGCAGAAATGCCAGTGCCACTATTCTATGGATCTTTGTGGCCTGGTCTTTTCCCATCATTGGTCCGCTTCTCTACCTCTCCTTTGGCGTTGACCGGGTTTCTGTTAAAGGGATGGAACGCCAAATCATCAATCAACTGCTGATGCAGCAGCGGGATAAACGGCTCACAGATAACACTGCACTTAAGGCATGGCATCTGGAATATCTCTCGCACTCTGCCGAACTTAAAAACCGCATGGGTCGTAAACTGAACACCACGCTGGATACCTTTATTCCAGAACATCCATTACTGAATTCGAATGCAATCCACCCCCTGCTCAGCGGAGACGCCGCCTATCCGCTCATGCTTCAGGCCATCCGTTCCGCTAAACACCATATTCATCTTCAAACCTTTATCCTCCACCGCGACGATACCGGTGCAAAATTTCTCGAAGCTCTGAAAGAGAAAGCCTGTGAGGGCGTCAAGGTACGCCTCCTGTTTGACCGGTTTGGTTCCACCCACGCCTATCTGGGCGGCATGATTCGGAAATATAGAAACATTCCCAACTTTGAAATCTGCGGCTGGACGCAGGCCAATCCATTCAAGGCCCAGTTTCAGATCAACCTGCGGAACCACCGGAAAAACCTGGTCGTGGACGGCCGAGTCGGATTCTTTGGAGGTGTGAATATTGCTTCTGAAAACATCACGTCCAAAGGCCGAAAAGCCATCCGGGATTATCACTTTAAAGTGGAGGGCCCGCTGGTTCATGAACTTCAGTTATCTTTCCTGAGCGACTGGTATTTCATGACCCGCGAAAAAATTGATTCCCTCCTAACCGTCGATCTATTTCCGGAAGTAATCTCAGTCGGCAAAGCCCGCGCGCGACTGGTCGATAGCGGCCCCTCCTCTCCGCCAGGACTCATCGGCGAAACTTTTTTCAACGCCATCATCATGGCCCAGAAACAGATTCTTCTGGTTACACCTTATTTTGTTCCTACCTCCGATATTATCAAAGCACTTCGTTCGGCGGCGCGCCGCGGCGTGGATGTTCGCATTGTGCTTCCGAAGTTTAATAATCACCGATACGCAGGAATGGCCTCTAAAGCACTTTATGAGGAATTGATGGAAGCCGGCGCGCGGATTTTTGAAAGGAACCCGCCGTTCATCCACGCCAAAGCCATGGTGGTCGACAACAGCATCGCACTGGTCGGCACGGCCAACCTCGATGTCCGGAGTCTGGAACTGAACTACGAAACCACTGCACTGATCGAAGAGGAAGATGTGGTCAGCTCCATCAAACAGCTGATTCGCGAAGATATAGGGGAGAGCGATGAAGTTGCGCTGAATGACTGGATCAAACGCCCGCGCATACAGAAACTCAGCGAAAACCTTTGTTCACTCATGACGCCGGTACTCTAATGGAATTGCATTTTCCAACGCCCGGAATACTATGGATCTTATTCATGAGGCAAAATTAAATGGCAGAAGTGAAGCTCGAGGATGCGCCGCAGGGCGTCCGGACCTATTATGAAAAAGGGATTGCCGCGTTGAAGCGCGATAACTTTGACTATGCCATGGATATGTTTGAAGCAATGCTAAATGTTGAACCGCGCCTCTTGCAGGTGCGCAGAATGCTGCGAACCACGGCTATAAAAAAAAACAAGACATCCCCGCTTGGAAAAATGGCGATGGCCAAAACAGTTGGCGGATTCATGAAAGCTTCGGCATCACTGAAAAAGAATCCTCAGCTGGCGATTGAGCTCTCAGAAAAACTGCTGCGGATTGATCCGCTCAATTTAAAATTTTCCAAACTCCTGTGCGAGGCCGCGAAAGCCGCCGCACTTCCTGAAATTGCCATCCAGACCTTGGAAATCCTGAAAGAAAACTCCGCACCGAATCTCAACATCCTCGAGCCGCTTGCCATCCTGTACCGCGAGGCCGATCAGTTTGATGAGGAATATGCCTGTTTCGAAGCCATAACCAAACTCAAACCCAACGACAGTAAAGTGCTCAAACAGCTGAAAGATTCCGCCGCACGACTTACGATGGGAAAAGCAGGCTGGCAGAAAGCCGAAAGCTATCGCGATGTAATTCGACCGGATGCGGAATCCCGACTTGTAATGAACGAGCTGGATCAACTGCTGGCCCGGGTCGAAGCCGAACCCAATAATATAGATTTCCGGCAGGCACTTGCCGATTGTCAGTTAAAAAACAGACAATTCGAGGCTGCAGTCCAAACGCTGGAAAAATGCCTGACGCTCGGTGGCGCAGATCCACGAATCACGAAAAAACGATGGAGGGCTAAAGAACAGCACATTCTATTTAAAACGGCGGCCGCGGAAGACGCGCACGATGCCGAAGCAGTTTCCAACCTTCGGAAAGAACTCGCTGAACTGCGAACGGAAATGGCCGCAGAAAAAGTTAATCAACACCCCCATGATCTTCAGATGAAATATGAATATGCCAAACTTCTGTTTGAAGCAAACGATCTAACAGGAGCCATCCAGCAATTCCAACAGGCACAGCTCAACCCGGAGCGCCGGATTCGCTCGCTCATCTATCTGGGAAAAGCCTTCGAAAAGAAAGATCAACTCAGCATTGCGCAGGAACAGTTTGAGGTTGCCCTCAGCGAGTTAAAGGTAATGGATGAAACCCGCAAAGAAGTCCTTTATGAACTGGGGCTGCTTTTTGAGAAAACAGGAAACAACCAGCGCATGGATACCTGCTTCAAAGAAATTTACGCAGTGGACATTGGCTATCGGGATGTGGCGGTACGCATTGAAAGCTAACCTGATTATCGGTCTGATTCTTCTTTGCGGCCTGCTGGCTCCGGCCCGTGAATTTTCGGTGATGACTTATAACCTTCACAATTTCACGCTGGACGACCGCGATGGCGATGGAAAAGATGATGACCCGAAACCCGATGCCGAATGCCGGGCGCTTGCACAAATCATCGCGCAGGCCAATCCGGACATTATCGCCGTTCAGGAAATCGGCGGAAAACCGTTTCTGAATGCATTTCAGGCCTGGTTGAAAACAGAAGGCCTTCAGTACGATCATGTCGAAATGCTTCAGCGGGGCAAGCGGGAAAATAATCTGGCAGTATTGAGCCGCTTTCCAATCATTGGAAGTACCCACCATACCAATGAGTGGTATTCAATTGGGCAAGCCAAAGTGGCTGTTGCACGCGGATTTCTGGAAACCGAAATCCAGGTGGATGACACCTATTCTTTTCATCTGGTGAATGCCCATCTCAAATCAAAAGTATTCAGTCGCCTCGGACAGACCGAAATGCGCCGAAACGAAGCCCGACTTTTGAACAAAACAGTGCGCCGGATTCTGGAAGAAAACGAGGGCTGCAAACTGATTGTTGCTGGCGATATGAACGACAATCCCAACTCAGCGGCCATTCGCGAGGTCACGGGAAAGTCGCGCAAGAACCTGTTTGATTTAAGGCCGGCCGATGCCGGCGGCGATGCGTGGACCTATTATGAAAAGTCCGCAGAATTGCACACGCGCTTTGACTATATCTTCGCAAATGCTGAAATGCTGAGCGACGCGGTTCTTGAAAAATCAACGGTAATCAGAAACCCGCTCACCTACAAAGCTTCTGACCACCGACCGGTATTCATTGTTTTCAAAAGCGACTAATTTATTTTGGCATGCCGTACCGTAAACAAAGGAAGCGGTCCGCGGCTGTTAAATTTCTTTTTAATTTCAACCTGCTCGCCATTGCCTTTGATTGAATCGCAGCCGGGCATCAGTGTCCACGCTTTGGTTTTCGGATCTTCGTAGAATATCGAATAGACATATTCAGGGTGCGTTGTAATGGCAAACGTAATGATTCCATCACTGTTCTGTGCCACACCGAGTTTAGGGATATGCTCCGGCTCGGTCGACTTTGACATGCATCCGGTGGAGCAAATAAAAAAAACAATCAACAGAAGTAACGATGCAATCTCTTTGAATAAGTTTTTCATGGGATTTTACTCAGCCGCCGGCGTTTTTTCTGTGGATGCTGCCGCTTCCTCAGCCGTTCCTGCCCCAAGCACAACCGCCGCAGGTGCATCATTCGTAAACGGGTTAACCATTGGATCTTCCGGAAGTTCCATTTCCGGTTGTACTGCCGATTCAACCGTATTGGTTTCAGCAACCACTTCCACTTCCATTTCAACCATCACAGGTTCCGGATGGCGAATGGCCACCCAATACTGCAAATCATCTGCGGCAACCGGGCCTTTTTTAAGGTGATCGCCGAATCGTTTGTGATACCAGGAAACATTCAACCCCTCCGGATTAATGGCTTCCATCGACATTTTGTAGTTATCAGAAAACCACTTCCAATCCTTGTATTTGAAGTCGTAATACTGTCCGACCAGATGCAGCAACGGTCGGGTATCTGTGGTTGTGATTTTATATGCGGCATCGCACCAACCGATCGGCGGAATCATTATTTCCGGAATCGTCATACCTTCCTGTTCAACCACCAGAGCAGAATCCGGTCCAGTCCGGAAAAAGTTTCCCTCATGAAAATCATTGAGGGAAATATTCACCCATTCCTGACCGTTCCAGCCATGCAGCGAAACCCCATTCGGCAAAACCTTGTAGCTGACGAGCAACGTCGGATAACGGTTGGCAATATCCAGCCCGACGCGCAGCACCCCGTCTTCGCGCGGCATCATCACCAATGTAACTTCATCCTTTCGCGAAGCCGTTGCCATAGAAGCCAACATAACCCCCGCAACTAAACCGATAATAAGTTTCTTCATGGTAGCAATCCTTTTTATTTTGCAGGAAGCGGTGTTGGGGTCATGCGCGCAGCCAGTTGCTGGTCAATCATCATGAGTCCGCCTTTATCATCACCCACCATGCGTAGCGGAGAAAGAATATCATTCACATTAGCCTCCTCTTCCACCTGCTCGGTAACATACCACTGGAGGAAGGTCTGTGTTGCGTAATCGCGCTCTTCAACGGCCAGGTCCATCAGTCGATGAATCAGATTTGTAACCAGCTGTTCATGCTCAAGTGTTCTTTCGAAAATTGCCAACGGCGTACCGTATTCCTGGTCAGGCTTTTCAATAGTTTTCAATTCAATCGCCCCACCCTGATCCATAATATAGTCATACATTTTAGTCACATGCATGATTTCCTCTTCATACTGCATCCGCATCCAGTTGGCGAACCCGGGCAGACCGAGCGTATTGCAATATGCCGACATGGCGAGATACATATATGCTGAATAGAACTCTTTATTCACCTGTTCGTTCAGTGCGTCCTGCATTTTTTTTGAGATCATTTTATTATTCTCCTGAATTAAGTTAATCGATTCCCCCGGCCTTTTTGGCCGAATTCACTGTATTAAATAAAAGCATCGTAATTGTCATCGGTCCCACTCCACCCGGCACCGGTGTAATCATCGAAGCTTTTTCCTTCACCGCATCAAAATCCACATCACCCACCAGCCGATAGCCGCGTTCCCGAGATGCATCCTCCACCCGGTTCACGCCGACATCAATCACAACAGCACCTTCTTTCACCATATCGGCTGTAACCGTATTCGGCCAGCCGGACGCGGCAATAATAATATCGGCCTGTCGGGTATGAAAACCCAGATCTTTCGTACGGGTGTGGCAAAGTGTGACGGTGGCATTCGCCCCCTTTTTTTTCTGAAGCAGCATATTGGCTACCGGCTTGCCGACAATATTACTGCGACCAACCACAACCACATGTGCGCCCGCTGTTTCAACACCGCTGCGCATCAGCATCTGCACCACACCATGCGGCGTGCATGGCAGAAATGCCTCCTCGCCGACCATCATTTTCCCAACATTCATCGGGTGAAATCCATCCACATCCTTATCCGGATCAATCGCCAGCAGCACAGCGGCTTCATCAATATGCTGAGGAAGCGGAAGCTGAACCAGAATACCGTTAATCTTCGGATCGTTGTTCATCCGCTCAACCACCGCCAGCAGTTCTTCCTGCGTGGTTTCTGCCGAGAGCCGGTTATCATCCGAAAAGATGCCGATATTTGCGCACGCCTTTTCTTTGGCACTGACATAGGACTTCGACGCCGGGTCTTCGCCCACCAGAATAACGCCAAGGCCGGGAACAATTCCTTTTTCCTTGAGCGCGGTAACTTCCGCCTTCAGTTCTTCGCGGATCTCCGCTGCAATTTGTTTCCCATCAATAATTTTTGCCGACATCTATTTAACTCCTGCCCTATACCTATTTGATAAAACGAATACATAATGGATAACGGTATGAGATTCCTTCGCTGGCCTTAACCGCCCCGATAATCGGGCAGACAAATCCAAAAATTCCCAGAGGGATAATCATCAGCACGCCGATCCCGATAAAAAAGAGCAATCCGCAAGCCAGCGAATAAATAAGCAAGCTCAGTTGAAAATTCACCGACTCCTTTCCCTGCTCATTCACAAAATTGCCCTCTTCCCGCTTCAGCAACCAGATAATCAATGGTGCCAATACATTCGCAGCTAAAAATGGAATCAGATACCCAGCTAAAGCCGCCAGATGGCAAGCCATGCCCCACTGACACTCAGTTCTTCCCGGACCGTCGGAAACAGACACGTCCACAACCTCTTCCGCTCGATTATATTCGTTATTTTCCATCAGACCTTATCCGTTATCCAGAGTTTTGTAACAATACCCCCCACCAAGCTTTGCCGCAAACCAGATTTCCAACTATTGGAAAGCTCCATTCGCTGAAAACAAAAAAACCCCTCCGATATGGAGAGGTTTTTTCTAACAATCTGTCTAAAAGATTTATTTAGTATCAGCTTTCTTCTCTTCAGTTGCTTTAGTGCATGATGCTTTTTTGGAATCCGCAGGGCATGTCTTTTCAGCCTTTTTATCTGTGGAGCAGCTAGCACATTCAGTTTTTGTTTCTTTCTTCGTTTCAGCTTTTTTTGCAGAACAGCCACAGCCATCACAAGCAAAAGCTGAACTGCCAGCCATAAATAACGCGATTGCAGCAATACTCATCAGTTTTTTCACGTTGGAGCTCCTTTGTTATTTTATCAACTTAAATTAAGAGACCGATCAGATTCGGCTCTATTAAAACAATACTCAACCGATCCAATTTGTCACGTATAACCTGACAGCAACTATTTCTGCAGGATTCACGCCGATACATCACAAAAACACTCCCCCTTCGCAGATTCAGATTATACAGCATGAATCAGATCGTTGCCCTTCGTCTTCTCACCCTGTACATGCGCCCATTAAGCTAGATTCGGGATTGAACATAGAATTGCTCTACCATGCAGTAATTTGGTTGCGGATCAACTCGCTGCCTGTGTTTTTGCGCACCCATGCAAGAAGCTCTTCAGCCTTCGGTGAACCAACCTTCTTTTTTAAAAGTACCACCGCATTCTTGCGCAGCTGGGTAACCCCGGCATAAGCAACCGCATTTCCCTTCATTAAACGGCGCAATTCCCCCGCCGGTGTTTTCACGAGCCATTCGAGATCGATCGGAATACGCGTATCCACTTTATCCTTTGGCGGGCAGACCACAGAGCACCAGTCGCACCCGAACAGCCAGTCCTCAATCATCGCTCCTTCCTCACGATTAAGCAGGCTGCGCTTCTCTATGGTCAGATAACTGATGCACTTACGCGCATCAATCGGCTGGCCGAACTGAATGGCATCCGTCGGGCAGTTTTTAATGCAGGCCAAACAGTCATCGCACGCAAACGGCATTTTCGGTTCCAAAATCACTTCCGGTAGCTCAGCGCCAACAAACAGACAGCCGATGAATACGCGTACATTCGTTCGCCCCGGCACGCGCAACAAATCGTTCCCGCCAATAATGCCCAGCCCGCCCACCGTGGCGAACAGCCGTTCATAGACCGCTTTCGTATCCACCGCAGCTTCCGTTTCAACATCATCACCCAGCTTTTCTTTCAGCGCCGCCAGCATCGTCTGCCCGTTGGTGTGATAATCCTTCTCCTTGGCGTAGGCCGAAATATAACCCAGCAAAGCATCTTTTCCAGGCACTGGAAACGGGTGCTTGGCGTCCGGGGCGCCCCAGTCGTTGGTGAAACACAGTACGATCACCGATTTTGCAAAGGGAAAGGTTTTCCAGGGATTGGATTTTTCGGCAAACAGCCGCTCCAGATAATCCATCTCACCCTGCCTGCCCGACTGCAGCCACTCCGCCGTCAGCGCATTATTTTTTTCAACCTGCTTCCGAAGTTCCGGATTATCCATCCGAATACACGCCGCCGAATGCGCCCCAATCACTAGGGAAGCTTCCTGCAACCATTCATTGAATTTTTCTGGTGTCGTCCCTGTCATAATTATCCAACCACGGAATACACTAAATACACAGAAGGTTTTAGAATTGCGATTTTTTCCGTGTCTTCAGTGTCTTCCGTGGTTTAGCCTTCTCTCATAATGAGCAACGAATTAAAAATTCTATTCCTTTTCATCGACGGGTTCGGAATGGGTTCCGACGATCCCTCCATAAATCCGTTGCGCAATCCTCGTTTTCCAAACCTTGGAAAACTCCTCGATGCCGCCCATCCGATCGATGCCTGCCTCGGCGTCGATGGCAAACCGCAAAGCGCCACCGGACAGGCGTCGCTCCTCTGCGGCATAAACGCCCCGCAGGCCATGGGCCGCCATATCGAAGGCTTCCCCCCGCCCTCGCTTAAAAAACTGATCGAAGACGAAAACCTGTTTTCCAAACTTCGGAAACTCGGAAAACAACCGACCTTCGCAAATTCCTACTGGATCGACGACCCGCATAAGATTCCCCTACGTCGCCAGTCCGTCACCACCGTCATGACCTTGAAAGCGCTGAAAGAAGTCCGCCACAAGCAGGAACTGCTCTCCGGTATGGCGGTCAATCACGACATCACCCGTTGGACGATGCACACCCGCGGCTATGACGGCCCACTGATCTCCGAAGAAGAAGCCGCAGAACACCTACAGAACGTGGCCCGGAAAAACGACTTCACCCTGTTCGAATATTTCATAACCGACCGCGCCGGCCATTCCGGCAACCCCGAACAGGTCTTCCAATGCCTGGAAACGCTCGAGCGCTTCCTGCCGCGCGCAGCGGAATTCGGCAAAGAACCGAATCAGCTGTTTCTGCTCTGCAGCGACCATGGAAACATAGAAGACAGCACCACCAAAACCCACACCAAAAACCCCGTCCCGCTCATCGCCATCGGAACCGGTGCGAAACACGACTCACAGTGGCAATCCCTGGTAAACCTAACCGACATCACTCCCGCAATTCTTAACCTGTACGGCGAACGCTGACATTAATACAATTTTTTTATCAGCAACGAATGAATGGAAAGCCACGAATTCATTCGCCTGTATTATCCTAGATTCGTTATCGACGGCCGAAGGCTTCATTGTGAAGCCTTCGGTCTGATACTCCGCTGCTAATAGGGTCAGACACTCTTAGTCCCTTCGGGCTTGGCTCCTCCGCATCGCCTGGTGAGGGAGCCTTGCTCTACTCGCCCATATAGAAATATAATTGAGACTGAATAAAGAACAATTTCGGCACAAGTTGAGACCAGGTTGGATCGTTCAATTAATAGTGGAAATTGGAAAACACTAAAATTGAGGCAGGGATTTTTTTGTCTTCACAAAAGCGGACTTAATGGTGGTTCGCTATTAATAATTTCTGCCAAGAAAAGGGTCATGTTCTTTTGTCGGAAAGAACCCAAGCTTTATGAATGCCCTCCAACCAGAATGGCGCTAGTTTAAAGTAATTGCAAGGGCACTGCCGGAGCTTACGCGGGCATATTTAAGTACGAATATTATGCTGCAAGATATGCGTGAAGA
>JAROBA010000190.1 GCA_029432815.1 Pontiellaceae bacterium B1224
AGGCCGACCGTAATGCCGCCCCCACCGCTGCGTTCGTTCAAAACGACTCCCTGCAGCGCATCCTCCGCCGTCACGTTCACCCCGATCGCCTGATAATCATCCGGCCGCGTTCCGTTGACGAGGGCAAACGGATCCGAATTGAATGTTGTGGGAATGAAGTTAAGGAGCCCGAAAGAGAAACGATTGCCCCCCGTATCGGTTGTGATATCATGGACCGAATACGTCACGGTTAATTCAAAACCGAAAGGCAGATTAAAATCGTTCAGGGAAGTAACGACGGCCCGCTCATTGGCGGCCCCGGTGTTGGGAGCAAAATCGAGATCCCCCCCATCGCCCCACGAGGCCAAGTTGGCCGCGGTTACCGACAGACCT
>JAROBA010000191.1 GCA_029432815.1 Pontiellaceae bacterium B1224
GTATCGATCGGTGTTACCGGTGAGCAGGAACTTTTTGACCATTGATGCGTTGCATTTACAACCAGACGAACCATTTCATTCGTCGGGAAGTTCATCGTGTATTCCACATGCCCACGTACGCTTTTGGAAATCAGTTCTGAACCTTCGGCTTCCCATTCCCCCAAGGTTGCATTGGAGGCTGAACCAGCAATCGAGTCGACCACGGTGATGGTGCCGTCGAATTCCGCGAATAGCGGATTGGTCATGGATTCGTTGACTTCCACGCCATCCACCACGCCGTCGTCATCGGAGTCCGAATCCAATGGATCAGTCCGGGCGCTGAGTTCATCACCATCGTCCAGGCCATCGCCATCGGTATCGGCATCGGT
>JAROBA010000192.1 GCA_029432815.1 Pontiellaceae bacterium B1224
GTATCGATCGGTGTTACCGGTGAGCAGGAACTTTTTGACCATTGATGCGTTGCATTTACAACCAGACGAACCATTTCATTCGTCGGGAAGTTCATTGTGTATTCCACATGCCCACGAACGCTTTTGGAAATCAGTTCTGAACCTTCGGCTTCCCATTCCCCCAAGGTTGCATTGGAGGCTGAACCAGCAATCGAGTCGACCACGGTCATGGTGCCGTCGAATTCCGCGAACAGCGGATTGGTCATGGATTCTTTCACTTCAACGCCATCTACTACGCCGTCGTCATCGGAGTCCGAATCCAATGGATCAGTCCGGGCGCTGAGTTCATCACCATCGTCCAGGCCATCGCCATCGGTATCGGCATCGGT
>JAROBA010000193.1 GCA_029432815.1 Pontiellaceae bacterium B1224
TGTGTTTTTGTCTTTGTTTTTTCATACCCTCCGAGTGGAGGATTTAAGACGCACTTACCAGCCTTTTTATTTAAGAGCTATGGGATGACAGTGAAAACAGTATTACTTTCGCTGATCATCACCGTATGTGTCGGAAACTGCTTTGCATATTACAGCTCCGAGCAAGGCCGATGGCTCAACCGGGATCCCATTGGCGAGGACGGCGGCGTTAATTTGTATGGGTTCTGTGGAAATAATGGGATAGACTATTGGGAAAAGGGGTCAGTCCTGAATGGCACTTCCTTAAGGGCTCCTTCCATACAAAAAACCCCCGTAGATTCGGTAAAAATAAGTGACTTTAACTTGAATTATCTTGGTGTATACA
>JAROBA010000194.1 GCA_029432815.1 Pontiellaceae bacterium B1224
GAAAAGAAATTCCGATCATCGGAAATAAATGCTCATCAACAGAAAACAAAATAGCCGAACCAGTGGGTGGAGCCTACGGTGGCCGACGCCTGTTGATTAAGTGAAGTTTATGTTCACCGGCGGCTCACCCATAACGTTCGGCAGAAGAAAATAAATCAAAAGCAGCAGAGTGAAACACAGGGTAATTTCCTATTTCCAAACAATGGAAAAACAAATCAGGACTAATCCCCTACTGGCACAATGTGAAAGAAAAGAAATTCCGATTATCGGAAATAAATGCTCATCAACAGAAAACAAAATAGCCGAACCAGTGGGTGGAGCCTACGGTGGCCGACGCCTGTTGGTTAAGTGAAGTTTATG
>JAROBA010000195.1 GCA_029432815.1 Pontiellaceae bacterium B1224
AACAAAAAGCTTCAACATCTCGGCGCTGCGGACAGCGGCTTTTCCGTTGAAGCGGCGGACAACCTATCAGACCTGCTGAGTGAGTCAACCGCTTTCGTTAAAAAAGTTTTATAAAAGAGCAGACCTCATTCATATGGCCCGTTTCTCTCGGACTCGCATAGTATTGTGAGGGCGGTAATCTGCAGCCGGAGCCGCGCTGATTACCCGATGCCTGGTCTAACCAGGGAAAATAACGTCTTCCAATGATTGGAAGAAAAATAAAAACCGGCTGCGTGCTACTCTCCCAGGGTCTACCCCCTAGTACCATTGCCGCTGAGACTCTTCACTTCTGTGTTCGGAATGGGAACAGGTGTTT
>JAROBA010000196.1 GCA_029432815.1 Pontiellaceae bacterium B1224
CTAGAGGCATGTCCGCACAGGCATTGAGATTGGTTAGTGGGCAGTTGTTGATGTATAGACGTTTGATTGGTGATTCCATTAGAGGAGACAGATCAATGGCTGACGCATTGCTCAGACTGACAGCGTCGCCTAAGGGCATACCACGCAGTGGTTCTAAATTTTCCACCTGTGATCCCTCAAGGCATACGTATTCAAGTTGCAATCCCTCCAGGGCGTATAGATCGGTTTCTGGTTCCTCCATTCGCGCAAACTTTTCGAGAGAATGTGATCTCTCGATGCTCTTAAACTTTTCGGGGGCTGGGGTTCCAGGTGATAAGGATCTGCACAACTTCATGTGATTCCCCTTTATA
>JAROBA010000197.1 GCA_029432815.1 Pontiellaceae bacterium B1224
GGCGAGATGAATTTGACAGAATGATTTTTTAACCGCGTTCCATCCCGGCTGATTTTTTCCAATGATTGGAATTGGAGCGGTGCTGGCCTCAGCGCTCCGTTCGGACGGGCGGTCATCATGGCAGATGACGTTGCCACTTTAGCCAGAGTTCCAGACCTTGGAAATATCAGATAGATTTGAATCCGAGGACCCTTTTGCCCCGCCTAAACTCCCGCCGCCCCCGGCACCTTTTCCAATCATTGGAAAAAGGGACGCTATAAAAGGTCCAGCGGGCTCTTCACCGCGTTGAGATCCTTCTCCATCACGTGCGTATAGATTTCCGTCGTCTTCACATCCTTATGCCC
>JAROBA010000198.1 GCA_029432815.1 Pontiellaceae bacterium B1224
TTTGGCTCGGCGTCACTGACTCGCATATTTCGTTGTTTTAAATTTAGGAAAATGTTAACAGACAAACATGAAATCCGTCAAGCGAGCAGATGAAATGACAAAGAGCGAAATTTCCTTTTGGGAGCGCTATTGCGAGCATTTAATCGATTTAAACCACACTGGAAAGGTTGGATCGTATTTGACGAAATGGGCGCAGCGCTTTGTTTATTCCTTAGAGGGTGTTCGTTTAAAAGCGGTGACACAGGACTTGATCCGTTACTGGATTGAGGATTTAGACAGAAATGCTGATTTTGAGGATTGGCAACTGAAACAGGCGCTGCAGGC
>JAROBA010000199.1 GCA_029432815.1 Pontiellaceae bacterium B1224
GTCCCTGCATCCCGCCCGATGGCGAAATCTGCAGGCGAATCCACCGTCAGTGTGCCGGAACGCAGATCAATGATGCCATTCCCGCCCGTGCCATTCCCTAAGACCAAGTTGGCCGTCGAGTAAAAGTTGAAATCACCTCCATCGATGATCAACCCTCCAGTAGAGATCTGTCCAACGAAAGCACCGGTGCTCTCGCTGGTCAGCGTTACAGAACCCCCGGCCGTGATGGTGGCTGTATTCCCGTCCTTCTGCAACAGCCGATCCCCGGCCCCAATGGTTTGGGTATCCGTGACCGTGCCGGAGTAACTGATAACGGCAGCCTGC